>JBILST010000201.1:0-4434 GCA_044371865.1 Flavobacterium sp. | reverse complement strand
GCAAACTTTTTATCAGAAACACATATATAAAACAAAACCCCATTTCGATCTTGCGTTTCGTTCATTTTCAACTCAAAAAAAACCTCTTGAGCTCTTTCAAGAGGTGATTTTTCCGAATGTTCTTCTATATGCACTCTAATTTCGCCCGAAGTGTTTTTTTCGGCTTCTACAATAGCTTGAACAATTTCTTGTTCATCTGCTTTTGATAAAAAATCTTCGGTTTTAGACATTATTTTTTCTCGCTATTAAAGTCAAACTCTACTTCTACTGGTTTTTCAGCACCTGCAACCGCTTTAAAAACAGCTTTCTCTTTGTAATCAGATAAAATTAAATTTCTAGGCATTTTTAATACGTAGTTGTTATATTTCTCAACTGATTCGTTAAAACGTGTTCTAGCCGTTAAAATTTGGTTTTCAGTACTAGCCAATTCATCTTGTAATTTCAAGAAATTTTGATTCGCTTTTAAATCTGGATATTTCTCAACAGTAACCAATAATCTAGACAGAGCAGAAGAAACACCGCTTTGTGCTTGATTAAATTGTTCAAATTGCTCTGGAGTAATGTTTGTTGGATCAACAGTTATAGAGGTAGCTTTAGCTCTAGCTGAAACAACTGCTTCTAAAGTAGATTTTTCAAAATCAGCGGCACCTTTTACTGTTTTTACTAAGTTACCAATTAAGTCATTTCTTCTTTGGTACGAAGTTTCAACATTTCCCCATTCTTTTTTTACAGCTTGATCTACTGTAATAGCTCCGTTTTTAACACTAATATACCAAAACAAAAGGATTAGTAATAATCCACCACCAATCATCCAAGGCAAAAATTTTCTCATCATTTTTTTTTAATTTTAAAGTTTATTAATTATTTATAGTTGATTTTTAATTGTGTTTAATTGCGCTTTAATCGTTTCTAATTTATTGATAATTTCAAATTTATCAAGCGTTTTTTTCTGACCTTCTTTCAAATGTGTTTTGGCACCTTCTAAGGTAAAACCACGCTCTTTAACTAAATGATATATCAATTGTAAATTTTTCACATCTTCGGGCGTAAACATGCGATTTCCTTTGGCGTTTTTCTTTGGTTTTAGAATATCAAATTCTTTATCCCAAAAACGAATTAAGGAGGCATTCACATCAAAGGCTTTGGCAATTTCGCCAATGCTGTAATATCTTTTATTTGGTGCTAATTCTAAATGCATTTTTTAAGTTCAATTTTTAATTTTTGGAACACAGATTACAGCAATTTATAAAATTTGAAAAATTAAAATTACTTCCATCTTCTAACTCCCAACTCTAATCTAGCGATTGGTTTTCTTGGTTCGCTAATTTTGAAATCTCGATATATTCTTTTGCCGAAATACTTCCATAATAGAAATTCAGAGGATTTACACGTTCTCCATTTTTAAGCACTTCATAATGCAAATGTGGCGCCTGACTTCTTCCTGTACTGCCTACATAGCCAATTATATCACCTCGTTTTACACGTTGTCCTGGTCTACATTTGTATTTGCTTAAATGTGCATACAACGTTTTATAGCCATAACCATGATTAATTTCAATGTGATTTCCATAACCCGATAATGAAGCATCTGCTTTATAAACTACACCATCTCCTGTGGCATAAATTGGCGTTCCTGTTCGTGCGGTAAAGTCCATTCCATAATGAAACTTTCTGATTTTTGTAAATGGGTCACTTCGATAACCATAACCAGAAGCCATGTGTTTTAAATCCTCGTTTTTAACCGGTTGAATCGCTGGAATTGCCGCCAACAATTTCTCTTTTTTCTTTGCTAAAGCAACAATTTCATCTAATGATTTCGATTGAATTACCAATTCTTTCGTTAATATATCAACCCGTTTAGTTGTGTTTTCTAACAACTCCGAATTATTATAGCCTTGCAAATCTTTATACCTATTTACTCCGCCAAAACCTGCTTTTCGCTCTTCTTCTGAAATAGGTGTTGCATTAAAATATATACGGTAAATATCGTTATCTCTATTTTCAATCGCTTCTAAAACCTCATTCATCAAATCAATTTTTTTATTCAAAACCTTGTAATTTAAAGCTAATGCTTCAATTTCTCTTGCCTGAATTTTATCTTTTGGCGTTTCAAAATAACTTGTATTAATCAACAAAAGAAAAATAAGAAAGCCAAATAAAGCCGAAGACAATAAAAACAAGACAACATAAGCAAATTTTTTCCTTTTTTTTGTTCGGATTCGCTTATATGCTAAATTTTCTGAATCGTAATAATATTTTACCTTCGACATATATGAAAATATACTATTTTTGTGCCAAATTTATTGATTGACATAGGTTATACGAACAAATTTAAGAAATGTTTCATTCTAAAGCTATTTTATTTTTTAGTTGGGATATTTTTAACGCACATTGCTTTGTTTCCTTTCAACGATAAACAGTAAAAAACAGAACTAAATTATTGATAATGAAATCGCAAGACATTCGTAAAGCATACCTTAATTTTTTTGAATCAAAAGGACATTTAATTGTTCCCTCTGCGCCTATCGTTTTAAAAGATGACCCAACGTTAATGTTTAACAACTCGGGAATGGCTCAATTCAAAGAATATTTTTTAGGCAATGGAACTCCAAAAAGCCAAAGAATAGCCGATACGCAAAAATGTCTTCGTGTTTCAGGAAAGCACAATGATTTAGAAGATGTAGGTTTTGATACTTATCATCATACGATGTTCGAAATGTTGGGTAACTGGTCTTTTGGCGATTATTTCAAAAGAGAAGCAATTAATTGGGCTTGGCAATTATTAACGGAAGTTTATAAAATTCCGAAAGAAAATCTATACGTTTCAGTTTTTGAAGGAAATCCAGATGAGAATGTTCCGTTTGATCAAGAAGCTTGGGACATTTGGAAGGAATTAATTAGCGAAGACCGAATTATTTTAGGAAATAAAAAAGATAATTTCTGGGAAATGGGCGATCAAGGACCATGTGGACCTTGTTCTGAAATTCACGTTGATTTACGTACGGAAGCAGAAAAAGCCTTAGTTTCTGGAAAAAGTTTAGTGAATAACGACCATCCACAAGTCGTGGAAATTTGGAACAACGTATTCATGGAATTCAACCGAAAAGCTGATGGTTCGTTAGAAAAATTACCAGCACAACACGTAGATACTGGAATGGGATTTGAACGTTTGTGTATGGCATTACAAGGAAAAACATCCAACTATGACACTGATGTTTTCACACCACTTATTGAAAAAGTAGAACAAATTACAGGATTAAAATATACTTCTAACGAAGTTAAAAATATATCAGAAGAACAAAACAAAACCAACATTGCTATCCGTGTAATTGTTGACCACGTTCGTGCGGTAGCTTTTGCAATTGCAGATGGACAATTACCATCGAATACAGGTGCTGGTTATGTAATTCGTAGAATTTTACGCCGTGCGATTCGTTACGGATTCACATTTTTAGGAACTAAAGAACCTTTCATTAATAAATTGGTAGAAGTGTTAGCGAATCAAATGGGTGAATTCTTCCCTGAGATTAAGTCGCAACAACAATTGGTTACCAACGTAATTCGCGAAGAAGAAGCATCTTTCTTGAGAACTTTAGAACAAGGATTACAATTGTTAGAAAATGTAATGGCTGAGACCTCTGGAAAAGAAGTTTCAGGTGCAAAAGCATTTGAATTATATGATACTTTTGGTTTCCCAATTGACTTAACAGCCTTAATTCTTCGTGAAAAAGGATACGATTTAGACGAAGCAGGTTTCAATGTAGCAATGCAAGAACAAAAAGCACGTTCGCGTGCTGCTTCTGAAGTTTCTACTGAAGATTGGAACGTTTTAATCCCAGGAAACGTTGAAACATTCGTAGGTTATGATCAAACGGCAAATGAAGTAAAAATCACGCGTATTCGTAAAGTAGATTCTAAAAAAGATGGTGTTTTGTACCAAATTGTTTTAGACAACACACCGTTTTATCCAGAAGGTGGTGGACAAGTTGGGGATAAAGGAACGTTAGTTTCAGCCAACGAAACGATTGAGATTATTGATACGAAAAAGGAAAATAATTTAATACTACATTTTGCAAAACAACTTCCAGAAAATGTAGAAGCTGGATTTGTAGCGAAAGTAAATACTGATTTAAGAACTTCTACTTCTAAAAATCACTCGGCTACGCATTTGATGCATTTGGCTTTGAGAACCATTTTAGGAACACATGTGGAGCAAAAAGGTTCGTTAGTCAATCCAAATTACTTACGTTTTGACTTTTCGCATTTTTCTAAAGTTTCAGATGAAGAATTGCGTCAGGTGGAAGCAAGTGTAAATGCACAAATTGAAGCACAATTACAATTAGTAGAACATAGAAATATTCCAATTAAAGAAGCATTAGATAAAGGTGCTATGGCTTTATTTGGTGAAAAATATGGTGATAACGTTCGTATGAT
>JBILST010000028.1:0-14929 GCA_044371865.1 Flavobacterium sp. | reverse complement strand
AGCAATTGGACTGTTTTTTTGCCAATACGAAATTTGGGCTTGATCGTGCATCCAAACTTCTCCTACAATATTGAAATACGGATATTCATCAGTAATCGCTTTTGTCCATTTTGCGATTCCTTCTTTATCGTTGTACGAATAAGTATCGACACGGAAACCATCTAAATCAGCATACTCAATCCACCAAATCGCATTCTGAATTAAATAATTCAAAACTAAAGGATTTGATTGATTTAAATCGGGCATACTTGGCACAAACCATCCATCCATGCAGTATTTAGCGTCGCGTTTTGAACCATTTGTGTCATATTGCGTCGTCATGCGGTAGTTACTTTGTTTGTAACCTGGAAATTGATGAAACCAGTCGTATGTTGGCATGTCTTTAAACATCCAATGTTCGGCACCCCAATGATTGGTAACATAATCTTTGATTAATTTCATATCACGTTTGTGCATTTCATCGGCTAACTTTTTGTATTCTTCATTGGTTCCGTAACGTGAATCAATTTTATACACATCAGATTGTCCGTAAGTATGATACGAATAGCCTTTGTCATTATCTTCACACATTGGTGTGCTCCAAATTGCCGTTGCCCCTAATTCTTTGATATAATCCAAATTATTGATGATTCCTTGAATATCGCCACCATGTCTTCCGCCTGGTAAACTTCTGTTGGCTTTTTCTTGTAATTCTGAGGATGAATCGTTGTTTGGATTTCCATTTGCAAAACGATCTGGCATTAACAAATACATTACATCGGAAGCATCAAAACTTTTACGAAGCGCTGAATTTGGCTTTCTTTTTTTGATTTCGAAATTTCTTTTGAAGGAATTTTTACCATTGGTAAACGTAAATTGCAGTTCTTGTGCTTTTACATTTTTGGTGTCAATCGTTACAAAAAGGTAATTTGGATTTTCGGTTTTAGTTACATTCGTAATTACCACATTGTTTGAAACAGTTACCGAATTCTGACCCATATTCTTTCCGTAAAACAATACTTGAACCTCACTTTTATGCATGCCTTCATACCAAAATGGTGGCTCCATTCGGTCAATTTGAGCGGAGACACTTGCTGATAATGTTATAAATAATAAAAGAATTAATTTTTTCATAATTTTAAATTTAGATGCTGTAACGAGTTCAGCATGACAAACTATTTCACCTCAACAATACTAATAGCATAGCCACCACCTGCTGCCGTTCTCAATTGCAATTTAGTTTTATTGGTTACCTTTTGTTTTGAAATTTTGTATGCTTGTGGATTGGTTTTATAATCCGCATCGGCAGCATCCGCATATATAGTGGCTTCGTATTTTTTTCCTTTTTCTAAGAAATCTAAAGTAATAGTTGATGTTCTAGCATTGTATCCGTTTGAATTTCCAATAAACCAATTGCTAGAATTTTTATCTTTTCGAGCGATTGTAATGAAATAACCAGGTTCTGCTTCTAGATATTTTGAATTAGCCCATTCTACTGGAACATCTTTTATAAATTGGAACGCATCTAAGAAACGATTATAGTTTTCTGGTAAATCGGCAGCCATTTGAAGTGGTGAATACATTACCACATACAATCCTAATTGATTTGCTAATGTTGTATTAACATGTGAATTGTTGTTTGGATTTAATTTTGCGATATCCATTTCGAAAACACCAGGAGTGTAATCCATTGGACCACCTAGTAAACGTGTGAAAGGCAACAAAGTAGTATGATTCGCTTTTGAACCACCAAACGCTTGAAACTCTGTTCCACGAGCTGATTCGTTTCCAATCATATTTGGATACGTTCTACAAATTCCTGTAGGACGAACTGCTTCATGCGCATTAATCATTATTTTATAATCCACTGCTTTTTCAATCACATATTGATAATGATTTAAAATCGATTGACTGTAATGATGTTCGCCTAAAGGTAAAATATTCCCTACATAACCCGTTTTAGCTGCATCATAACCATTGTCATTCATAAATTGAAATGCCTTATCTAAATGGCGTTCATAATTTCGAGTAGAACCTGAAGTTTCGTGATGCATAATCATTTTTACACCTTTTGATTTTGCATATTCGTGAATTCCTTTTACATCAAAATCAGGATAAGGTGTTACGAAATCGAACACATAATCTTTTTCGTGACCGAACCAGTCTTCCCAACCTTCGTTCCAACCTTCCACTAAAACCGCATCGAAACCATGTTTAGCGGCAAAATCGATATATTCTTTTACATGTTTAGTATTGGCAGCGTGTTTACCGTTTGGTTTGGCTTTAGTAAAATCGGTTACTCCTAATTGAACAGACGGAATTTCATCTGTGTAAGCCCAAGAGCTTTTTCCAGTAATCATTTCCCACCAAACACCGATATATTTTACAGGTTTTATCCAAGAAGTATCTTCGATTTTACATGGTTCATTTAAGTTCAATGTCATTCGAGATGCTAAAATATCACGTGCATCAGAACTTGCAATTATCGTTCTCCAAGGCGAAACACATGGTGCTTGTAAATGTCCTTTATTTCCTTTAGCATCGGGTGTTAAATGCGATTGAAAAACCAAATTTTTATCATCTAAATTCAAATGCATGCAAGAATAATTAATTAATGCTGCTTCGTGTATGTTGATGTAAATTCCGTCTGCGGTTTTTAACATCAAAGACGTTTGAACTCCGGTATCTGAAAATTGTTTTTGAGATGCATTTTCAGAAACGGCACCTCGGAATAATTTTCTAATTTCGGTTAATTTACTTTCCGTAAAATCATATTCTTGCGTATCGTAGTCGCCCGGAATCCAGAATGCGGTGTGGTCACTCGTCATAGCAAACTCAGTTCGCTCTTCTTTTAAAACAAAATAGGTTAGGTTTTTTTGTTCTGGAAATTCGTAACGGAAACCTAAACCATCGTTGAATAATCGAAAACGAATGATAACTTGTCTTTCGGTTTCATTTTGCTTCAGTATTACCGCTAATTCGTTGTAATGATTGCGAATTTCGGTTTCTTCTCCCCAAACAGTTTTCCAAGTTTCATCAAAAGTGTTTCGAACCTCATTAATCAATTTAAAGTCATTCAATAACGACTTTTTATCTTTTTGAAGTTCTAAACCTAACTTACTTTTTTTGATGATCTCTTTGTTTTTCATAAAAAGTTGATACGTTGGCGTACCATCTTTTTCTAAAGCGAAAACCATCTTGAAATTTCCATTGGGTGATTTTAATTCTTGAGCATTCATCCCAAAAATTGAAAAAACCAGCACTAGTATTGAAACAAAATATTTATGCATGTCTTATTGTTTAATTAATTGCGATTCTCCGTTTACAAAAACTTCCACATCTGAATTTCCTTCGATAGAAACAATTGTGCCTTGTTGATTCACTTCCACTTTTACGATGGCATTTCTGAAATTCACTTTAAAAGAATAGCCGTTCCATTGAGTTGGAATTTTTGGTTCAAAATGCAATTGGTTATTTCTAACACGCATTCCTCCAAAACCTTCTACAATACTCATCCAAGTTCCTGCCATAGAAGTGATGTGTAACCCTTCTTCCACTTCTTTATTGTAATCGTCTAAGTCTAAACGTGAAGTTCTTAAATAAAACGTATATGCTTGTTCCATTCTACCCAAAACAGCCGCTTGAATCGAATGCACACAAGGTGAAAGTGAACTTTCATGCACCGTAAATGGTTCGTAAAAATCAAAATGTTTTTCTAATTGGTCTTTGGTGAAATGATCTTCGAAGAAATAGAATCCTTGTAAGGTATCGGCTTGTTTGATGTAAGGCGAACGTAAAATTCTATCCCAAGACCATTTTTGATTAATTGGTCGTTGCGATTTATCTAAATTAGCTACCGTGATTAATTCTTTATCTAAGAAACCATCTTGTTGTAAATACACACCATGTTCTTCTGAATAAGGGAAATACATATTATCTGCGACTTTTTTCATTTCTGAAATTTCGGCTTGAGATAATTTCACTTTATTCATGATTCGCGTGTAATCCGATGGGTATTCTCCTTCAATTTTTTGAATTTGCTCTACTGTATAATCAATACACCATTTTGCAATGTAATTGGTGTAGAAGTTATTGTTTACGTTATTTTCGTACTCATTTGGACCCGTAACCCCTAATATCACATACTGATTTCTGTACGTTGAAAAGGTTGCTCTTTGATGCCAAAAACGAGCAATTCCAATTAAAACTTCTAAGCCTTTTTCTGGAATATAAGAATAATCACCTGTGAATCTATAGTAGTTATAAATAGCAAAGGCGATGGCACCGTTTCTGTGAATTTCCTCGAAAGTAATTTCCCACTCGTTGTGACATTCTTCTCCGTTCATAGTTACCATTGGATACAAAGCAGCTCCATTTTTGAAACCTAATTTTTCAGCATTTTCGATGGCTTTGTCCAATTGGTTGTATCTATATGCTAATAAATTTCGAGCAACTTGTTGGTCTTTTGTTGCCATATAAAATGGAATACAATAGGCTTCTGTGTCCCAATAAGTAGAACCTCCGTATTTTTCTCCAGTAAATCCTTTTGGACCTATGTTTAATCTTGAATCTTTTCCTAAATAAGTTTGATTCAATTGAAAAATATTGAAACGAATTCCTTGTTGTGCTTTTACATCGCCATCAATGGTAATATCGCTCATTTCCCAAATTTTTCCCCAAGCTTGTTTTTGGTTTTCGGTTAATTGTGAAACACCTATTTCCAATGCTTTAACGATGCTGTTTTTGGCACCTATAATTGTGTTTTCATGATTCATAGAAACGGTGTAACCACCCATTTTTTGAATCGTAGTAGTTTGCCCTTTAGTAACGGCAACTTCATAAGAAAACTGAATTTTTTCCTTAGTTTCTTGAACACTTACTGGCGCCACACTCAAATTTGAACCTTCTAACAAAATACTATTTTGCATAAAAGTGGTTGCTGTGAAATGCGTTTTGAATGTTCTTGCAGTTACAAAAGCTTCGTTGCCCGAATGTTTTACGCTAATTGGTTCCCAAAATTTTTCTTCCCAATTGGCATCTTCGTTATGAACTCCCGCATCAACATAAGGTTTGAAAACAATTTTTGCGTCTGAATTTAAAGTCGTGATTTCGTAATTGATAAGCCCTACTTCGTCCAATTCTAGCGATAAGAAACGCTGTACTTTTACAGCGATTTCGGTTCCGTTTGCCAAAGTAGCGTTGAAAGAACGATAATAAATACCTTCTTTCATGTTCAATTCACGACGGAAATTAGAAACCGATTGACATTTTGCTAAATCTAAATTTTCGCCATTGATTTCAATGTCAATTCCAATCCAGTTGGGAGCATTTAGTACTTTTGCGAAATATTCGGGATAGCCATTTTTCCACCAACCTACTTTTGTTTTATCGGGATAATAAATTCCGGCAATGTAGCTTCCTTGAAACGTTTTGCCTGAATAGTATTCTTCAAAATTAGCGCGTTGCCCCATAGCACCGTTTCCGATACTAAATAAACTCTCAGAAGATTTAACTCGCTCTGCATCAAATCCTTCTTCAATAATCGACCAATTGTCGGGTTGTATATAATCTTGATTCATTTTTGTAATATGTCAATTAGTTAATGTGTCAATTAGTCAATTTTTCAACTAATTAATTGAGATAAAAAGGCTTCATCTATAAAGGTGAAATCTATAAAATTGTACTTTGCTTCATGTAAAACGGATGCATCTCCGATTCCTACACTTATCATGTTGGCAATATTAGCTGCCTGAATTCCGGCTACCGAATCTTCAAAAACGATAGCGTTTTCATTAGAAACACCTACCAATTGTGCTGCTCTTAAAAATACTTCCGGATCTGGTTTAGCGTTTGAAACGTCATTTCCGTCTACGATAGCATCAAAAAAGTGCATGATATTGGTTTTTTCTAAAATGGGACGCGCATTTTTACTTGCCGAACCCAAAGCAATGAATTGGTTTTTACTTTTCAGAAATTCCAATACTTTTAGTACACCTGGAAGAATTTCACTTTCGTCCATGTCTACTAAATAGGAAAGGTATTCTTCATTTTTTTGAACCAACCATTTGTTTTTATCTTCTTGGGAAGCTTGGATGTTTCCCAATTCTAAAATAATATCTAACGAACGAACGCGGCTAACGCCTTTTAATCCTTCGTTGTGTTCGTGCGTAAATTCGATTCCTAATTGGTTGGCCAATTTTTGCCAAGCTAAAAAATGATATTTAGCCGTGTCAACAATTACTCCGTCAAGGTCGAATATGAATGCTTTTTTCATTATTTACTATCCTTTTGATCTTTAACTTTTAATACTAAAACAGCAGCAACTATAAAACTCATCCCACTCATTACTATTGCTAAAATTGCATGATCATTATAAACGTATTTCACCAAAGGACCTCCAATTAAAGCATTGATAATTTGAGGAATTACGATAAAGAAGTTAAAAATTCCCATATAAACACCCATCTTTTTTGGTTGAATGGACCCTGCTAAAATAGCATAAGGCATGGCTAAAATACTTGCCCAAGCAAATCCGACTAAGACCATTGAAAAGATTAAAGATTCTTTATTAGGCATAAAATACATCGAGATTAACCCGATTCCTCCTAAAACTAAAGAAAGTGCATGTGTTTTTCTTCGTCCAATTTGTTTTGCTATATAAGGTAACGCAAAAGCTACTAAAGCAGAAACCGCATTGTAAACTCCGAAAATAATTCCCACCCAATCTCCTGCTGATTGATATTCTGGACTTTTAGTATCGTTTACAGATAAACCATAAATGTGTTGTGCAATAGCAGGAGTTGTAAAAACCCACATGCCAAATAATCCAAACCAAGAAAAGAATTGCACCCAACTTAGTTGACGCATGGTTTCGGGCATTTTAGCAAAATCTGAAAAAACATCTGAAAGTTTTGCTTCTTTTGTTTCACCGATAGCTTCTTTATGCTCTTTTTCATCTCTAAATTGTTCTAATTCTTCAGGCGAATATTCTTTAGTCGTAAAAATGGTAACTAAAATGGAAGCAACTAAAATTAAAGCTCCAATAATAAAAGAATAAATTAAATTTAATGGGATTGCAGATGTTTCTGTTGGAAGATTACTAATTCCAAACCACTTATTTAACACATATGGCAACCATGATCCTACCACGGCCCCAATACCTATTAAAGCGGTTTGAACACTAAATCCTAACGTATGCTGGTCTGCTCTTAAATTGTCTCCAACTAAAGCACGGAAAGGCTCCATGGCAATATTAAAAGAGGCATCCATTATCATTAACATTCCTGCTCCTACCCACAAAGCGGGCATAAATGCAATGAAAATTTCTGCTTGCGGCATTAAAATCAAACCAATAGAAGCTAAAAGTGCTCCTGCCAAAAAATACGGTTTTCTTCTTCCAAATTTAGACCATGTGTTATCACTATAATGTCCTATAATTGGTTGCACAATTAAACCCATTAAGGGAGCAATTATCCAAAACCACGACAATTCGTGAACGTCGGCACCAAAAAGCTGAAGAATTCTGCTAGCATTAGCATTTTGTAGGGCAAAACCCATCTGTATCCCTAAGAAACCGAAACTCATGTTCCAAATTTCCCAGAAACCTAATTTACGCTTTTCCATTATCGTAATTTAAATTAAAATACGACAAGCACTTTGCTTATCAAAACTTATGTTTTTTAGAAGTGAAATTACAAGCTTTGATATCACAAATATAAAAGTAAATTTTGAATAAATACTACTGTATATTTAAAATAAAATCATCGAAAGCACGGAGAATAATTATTCAAAATGCTTATTTTCAATTAATTAACAACAACTATTACGATTTCGTAGATTCTCTAATAATTAAATTTGTTTCAATGATTTCGGTTTTGTAATGCTCATCTTCTTCGTCTTCTAATTCTAAACGATCAATAAGCATTTGAGCCGCTTTTCTTCCCATTTTTATTCCGTTTTGACTAACAGTGGAAATACTAGGTGTTGAAAACTGTGAGATAATTCCATCTGTAAAACCAATAACAGAAATATCATCAGGAACTTTTAAATTATTTTTTGCAGCAATTTTGATAGCTGTTACCGCAAATAATTCATTTACCGCAAAAATTGCATCACATTTAATGTTGTTTATTAAGTTGTCAATCTTAATGGCACAATTATCAATATCTTCAATTTTTACTATTAAATTTTCATCTATAGGAATATTATTTGCAAGTAATGCTTTTTTGTATCCGTCTGTTCTTAGTTTACCTACACTAACATAGTCTACAGTTGTAATTAATCCGATTTTTTTAAATCCACTATTAATTAAAAACTGTACGGCATTGGAAGCAGCTTCTTGATCATCAATTATTACTTTATCACAAAAAACATCATTTGTAATTCTATCAAACATGACCACTGGCATGCCTTGACTAATTATTTCTTGTATGTGATGAAAATCCTTTTTTTGTTGGGTTTCCTTAGACAATGACATGATGAATCCATCAGTACTTCCATTAGCTAACAACTCCATATTTATCACTTCTTTATCAAAAGACTCGTCAGATAAACAAACAATAACATTATAGCCATTTTCATTAGCTACCTGCTCTATTCCACTAATTACAGTTGCAAAAAAATGATGTACAATTTCGGGAATAATAATTCCAATTGTTTTCGTTTTCTTATTTTTTAAACTTAAAGCAATGTTATTTGGTTTATAATTATAAAGCTTTGCAAATGCTTGAACTTTTAATCGCGTGTCTTCACTTATTTCGTGGCTATCTCTCAATGACTTAGAAACGGTTGAAATTGAAACATCTAATTCTTTAGCGATTTGCTTAAGGGTAACTTTTTTTCTCATTATGAAAAAGACAAAATATTAATATGTTTTAAAAGTAGGTATTTTTTTTTAAGTATCGTAATTTTTGGATGAAATCCCTAGTAAAACAATAAAGTTTTCAACACGAAAACGTTTTCGCAAGGTTTTTCGCAAGTCTGAATTTTTTTTTATATAATTTTTACATAAATTTAACATTAGAAGTGAATTTATAAGCTATTAAAAAACAATCTAATCTAAACAATTTGTATGAAAACACTGCAAAAAAAGCTGTTATTTTTCTTATTAATGTTACCATTTGGAATTCTAGCACAAAGCACCTTAAAAGGTACTGTGATGGATGGGGCAAATTCTAGTCCGTTACCTGGGGCAAACATAGTTATTGAAGGTACTTCAACAGGTACTTCCACCGATTTTGATGGGCGATTTTCCCTTTCAAATATGAAATCAGGACAAGTACTAGTATTCAGTTACACTGGTTTTATTTCTCAAAAAGTTACTTACATTAATCAAAACGAAATTTCAATTACGTTAGTAGAAGATGTAAGTTCATTAAAAGATGTTGTTGTTATTGGTTATGGTACTGTTAAGAAAAAAGACGCTACGGGGTCTGTGGCGGTAATTAATACCAAAGATTTTAACAAGGGATCAAATGTAACCACAGAAAACCTTTTACAAGGTAGAGTTGCAGGTGTTACAATTAACACAAGTGGCGCTCCAGGTTCTGGTTCACAAATTAGAATTCGAGGAGGTTCATCTCTTTTTGCAAGTAACGATCCATTAATAGTAATAGATGGTTTGCCAATTGAAAATAGTACAGTTAAAGGCTCGACCTCGTTTTTAGCTTCTTTAAATCCAAGCACAATTGAATCGATTACTGTTTTAAAAGACGCATCAGCAACTGCTATCTACGGGTCTAGAGCGTCAAATGGAGTTGTTATTATTACAACTAAAAAAGGTTCTCAAAAAGGATTGGAAGTAGATTATAACTTTCAGTATGGTTCTGGAAAAGTAATAAATACTGTAGATGTATTTAATGCTAACGAATTTAGACAATTGATTAATGATAGATTTCCAACCTATGCCTCAAGACTAGGAGAGGCAAATACAGATTGGCAAAAAGAAATTTATAGAAGAACAGATTTTGTTGACAATAGTCTTTCTTTAAGAGGAAATTTATTTAACGTAATTCCTTCAAGATTAACATTAGGGAACACATATCAAGAAGGATTAAGATTAACAAATAAATTTAATAGATCTACCGTTGGACTTTCATTGACGCCATCATTATTTAAAGACCACTTAAAGCTTAAACTAAATGCAAATTATTCTAATGAAAAAAATAGATTTGCAGATGGTGTAGAAGGTTCGGCAATTGCTTTCGACCCAACACAACCAGTTTATGATTCTAGTTCTATTTATGGCGGTTTCTTTGAATATTACAATTCATCTAATGGTGAGTTAACCACGCAAACACCAAGAAACCCTGTAGCTCAATTGCTACAAACGTTTGACACAGGTTTAAGTAATAGAATTTTTGGAAATTTTGAATTAGATTATAAATTACATTTCTTTCCAAAAGTTAGAGGAGTTGTTAATGTAGGTTTTGATCAAGCAGATGGAGAAAGAACTAGATTGGTTGGTAGATATGCGGCTTCGGGACCTTCAAATGCTAATATTCCTTTTGGAACTAACGAATTTGGTACAGAAACTAGAACAAACAAATTATTAGATGCTTATTTTGTTTATAATGAAACATTTAATAAAATTAAGTTTGATTTAACAGCAGGTTATTCTTATCAAAAATGGGAATCAGAAAATTTTGTTACCAATAATACTTTAGGTCCAAATCCAATAGGGTCAAGAAAAAATATAGATTTTGACAGAGTATTATTGAGCTATTTTGGTAGATCTAATATCACTTTTTATGATAATTATTTGCTAACTTTAACTTTAAGAAGAGATTCTTCTTCAAAATTTGAACCAGAAAACAGAAATGCTTATTTTCCAGGAGCTGCATTTGCATGGAAAGTTAAGGAAGATTTCTTTAAAGAAAACAATACGGTTTCAGATTTAAAACTTAGATTAGGTTGGGGAGAAAGTGGACAACAAGACATTGGAAACAACAATGATTACTTGCAGTTTTACAATATAGGACAATCAAATTCGCAATATGTTTTTGGAACATTGCCTACATCTATTGCTGTTTCAGCTAAATTAAGTAACGGACTTAAATGGGAAACTACAACCACTTATAATGCTGGAGTAGATTTTGGTCTGTTCAACAATAGATTAACAGGTACAGTAGATGCGTTCTACAAACAATCTAAAGATTTACTAGCAAGAGTTGCTACAGCAGATGGAAGTAATTTTTCAAATACTTCTTTTCAAAACATAGGTACTTTAGAAACGAAAGGGATTGAAGTTAGTTTATCATCTGATGTTATTAAAACTGAAAACACTACATGGAATGTATCTGTAAACGCAACTACATTTGCTCGTGAAATTACAGAATTAAATAAAGCAAAATTAATTAGAGTTGGAGAAAATGTAGCAGGTACAGGAACACAATCACAGGTATTTATGCCAGGTTATTCGCCATATTCTTTTTATGTTTACAAACAACTATACGACAATAACAATAATCCAATTGAAGGTGCTTATGCAGACTTAAATGGTGATGGAGTTATCAATGCAGATGATAAATACATTTACAAAAATCCAGATCCAAAAGTTACTTTAGGGTTTTCTTCAAGTTTTAATTACAAAAATTTTGACTTCTATTTTAACCTTAGAGCAAACATAGGAAACAGAGTATTTAATCAAGTAGCAGCAAGTAGAGCACAATATGATGTTGTAACTTCAGGTAATGGATTATACAATGTGCCTTCAGCTGTTCAGGACACTGATTTTAATACAACTTCAAACGTATCACTTTCTGATTATTATGTAGTAAATGGATCGTTTTTAAGAATGGACAACATTACAATGGGTTATACTTTTCCAAAATGGTTAGATGGAAAAGCTAGTTTAAGAATTTTTGCTGGCTGTCAAAATCCATTTTTAATTACTAATTATTCTGGTTTAGATCCAGAAGTTCAAAACAATGGTATTGATAATACAATATACCCAAGACAAAGACAAGTATTGTTTGGTACTAACATAAAATTTTAATATATGAAAAAGTTTAAATACATTTTTATCTTAGGATTAACTTTATCAACTTTTACAAGTTGTGAAGATGATTTGAATGTGGAGTCAGAGAATGCTTATGACATTTCTGCAGAAATGCAGTTTTCTACACCTCAAGGTTACAAACAAGCATTAGCAGGTGTATATGGAAATTTATCTTTGACGGGGACAAGTGGTCCTGGAAGTTCTTATCTTGATGGTATTGACCCTGGTACTAGTCAATTTGCTAGATGTTTGTGGTATTTGCAAAATTTAACTACAGATGAAGCTGTTTGGAGTTATGAAAACGACGAAGGAGTAAGAGAATTACAACGCAATATTTGGACTGCTAACAACCCTATTTTATTAGGAATGTATAGTAGAACAATGGCTGAAGTTGCTTTTTGTAACGACTTTTTAAGACAGTCTACATCAGCTAAATTAAACTCAAGAGGGATAACAAATCCTACAGATGTTGCAAATATCAACGATTACAGAAATGAAGCAAGAGCTTTAAGAGCTTACGCATATTATGTTATGGCTGATTTATTTGGAGGAGCTGCTATGATTACCGAAAATGATCTTTTAGATTTTGAAGGTCCGCATTATAATAGAGCACAATTATTTAATTTCATAGAAACTGAATTGAACGAGGTAATTCCAAATTTAAAAGCTCCAAGAACTAACGAATACGGAAGATTAGATAAAGCTTTTGGTTGGATGGTATTAGCAAAATTGTATTTGAATGCTGAATCATATGGACTTCCGTCTAAATATTCAGAAAGTGTAACAATGTGCTCAAATATTATTGGAAGTGGTTATACTTTAAATGATAATTATTTGAATAATTTTAATGCAGATAATCATACTTCTGCTGAAATGATTTTTACTTTACAATCAGATGGAACTGTTACTCAAAACTATGGGGCAACAACTGTAATTATCAATGGTCAAGTGGGTTCATTAGAAAACAATGGCTCAGAATTTGGCGTTGGTGGCTGGGGAGGTGCATTACGTTTAAGAAAACAATTTGTACAAAAATTTGACGGAACGGATTTTGAATTTGATGCAAGAAAGACATTAACTGGAGGTGGACCCAGAAGTTTAGAAATAAACAACATTGCTTTACAAAAAGAAGGTTATATTTTAAAGAAATATTCTAACAAAACAGCTGCAGGAATTGCAGGAATTAGTTCCACTTTTGTTGATACCGATTTTCCTTTATTCCGTTTGGGTGATGTGTATTTGATGTATGCAGAAGCTCAAATGAGAAATGATGGTGCTACAAACGGAAGTTCTGTAACTAATGCAACTACATCTTCTTTAGGATATTTAAACCAATTAAGAGACAGAGCAAATGGATATGATTTTCCAGATTTTAATCAATCTCAAGTAACTTTAGATTTTATTATTGATGAAAGAGCTAGAGAATTACATTGGGAAGGACATAGAAGACAAGATTTAATTCGATTTGGATTATATACTGGAGGTATTTATAATTGGGCATGGAAAGGAAACGGAATGAATGGTATTTCAATTCCTTCACACTTTAAACTTTTCCCAATTCCATCTAACAGTTTAGTGGCTAATCGTAATTTAATACAAAACACAGGTTATTAATAATTAAAAAAATATTAAAATGAAAAATAAATTTAAAGCATTAATTTTTGCAACAATTGGGTTGTTTACATTAAATTCATGTGAAGACGAAAACTTAATGTTTTCTATTCCACAAGGCACATTTTCTATTGTAACTCCTTTAAATGGAGAGTCTATAGTTCTATCTGAAACAACTTTGACAAATCCTGGTTTATCAATAACTTGGACGGGTATGAATTACACAACTCCAACTTCTGTAACATACACAGTTCAAATTGCAAAAGACGGAACAGATTTTGCTAATCCAATTGATTTGGGTTCTACAACAAATTTAAATGCAACTTTTCAAACGGGTGATTTCAATTTAAAATGTTTACAAGCTGGAGCAACACCTTTTGTACAAACAGCTATTAATGTAAGAGTTAAAGCTACTACAGGTACTACAGGTACTCAACCAGAATATTCAAACTCAATTACTTATTTAGTATCGTGTTTTGGTTGTTTAAATCAATATGCAGTTGGAAGTGGTTTACCACAGGCTGGTTGGGGATGGGCAACACCTCGAACATTATTATGTGACAATGGTGTGTTAACTATGACTGCAGATTTATCTAGTGATGCTGGAACGGCTTTTAGATTTTTTACAACCGAAGGAGAATGGAGTTCAGGAAGAAATTATCCTTGGTATGTTACAGAAGGCTACAAAATTGTTTCTTCTTTTGTAAATGCAGCCGATGGTGATAGCAACTTTAAAATGACTGGTCCTTCTGGTAAGTATAAAGTTACAATTGATAGTAATAATAAAACAATTAATATTGCGAAAAGAACTTTATCTTCTGGTAACTTAGAATTAGAACCAACATCTGATTGGTTGGTGGGAGCTGCAACACCTGGAGGATGGTCTTGGGCAGGTAACAACGAAACTGAATTTGGTGAAGTTGCAACGGGTATTTATGAAGTAGCAGTTCGTTTAACAAACAATGAAACCTTTAGAGTTTTCTTAGGAAACAATGGAGGTGACAGCTGGGGATTAGGAGACAGAAACTATCCGTGGTATGTAACTAATGGCTATACAATTGATTCTGAATTAACAAATGCTGGCGATGGAGATTCAAATTTTAGATATACTGGACCAACTGGCGTTAGAACCTTTAGAATAAATAGCAATACAAAAGTTATCGAAGTATTGTAATACAAGTTTTTTACTAGGTTGAAATAAAATTTCAACCTAGTTTTTTATTTATTAAAAAATTAAAGACATATGAAAATAAAACTATCTTTCTTATTAACTATTTTTGCTATTTCATTTGGAATTTCGCAGGTGCAAAATATTACACCAACAGTTACACCAAATCCATT
>JBILST010000200.1:0-4504 GCA_044371865.1 Flavobacterium sp. | reverse complement strand
TTAGAACGCACCCAATATTTAGAACATTCCGTTCCCTTATATCTAACTTCGAGTTTTATTTTTGAAGATGCAGAAGATATGCGCGCTTCATTTGCGGAGGAAAAAGAACGCAATATTTACAGTCGATTTTCCAATCCAAACACATCAGAATTCGTAGAGAAAATTTGTTTGATGGAAGGAGCAGAAGACGGCTACGCTTTCGCAACAGGAATGGCTGCGGTGTATTCAACTTTTGCAGCTTTGTTGAATTCGGGCGATCATATTGTTTCTGCAAGTAGTGTTTTTGGTTCGACGCATACTTTGTTTACTAAATATTTTCCAAAATGGAATATTACGACGAGTTATTTCGATGTGAACCAACCAGAAACGATTGAAAATTTCATTCAACCGAATACCAAAATCCTTTACGCAGAATCGCCAACGAATCCAGCAGTTGATATTCTAGATTTAGAATTGTTGGGGAAAATTGCTAAAAAGCATAATCTGATTTTAATTATCGATAACTGTTTTGCGACTCCTTACATTCAAAATCCTATTCAATTTGGTGCCGATTTAGTGATTCATTCTGCTACCAAATTAATCGACGGGCAAGGCCGTGTTTTAGGCGGAGTAACCGTTGGGCGTTCTGATTTAATTCGTGAAATTTATTTGTTCTCGAGAAACACTGGACCCGCTTTATCGCCATTCAATGCATGGGTATTGTCTAAAAGTTTAGAAACGTTGCCGGTTCGTATTGAAAAACATTGCGAAAACGCTTTAAAAGTCGCTGAATTTTTAGAAAATCATCCAAATGTCGCTTCCGTAAAATATCCATTTCTAAAATCGCATCCACAGTATGAAGTCGCTAAAAAGCAAATGAAATTAGGCGGAAATGTTGTAGCGTTTGAAATTAAAGGCGGAATTGAATCGGGAAGAAAATTTTTAGACAAAATCAAATTGTGTTCGTTGTCTGCAAATTTAGGTGACACGCGTTCGATTGTCACACATCCAGCTTCCACAACGCATAGTAAATTAACTGAAGAAGAGCGTTTAGCAGTAAGTATTACAGATGGTTTGGTACGCGTTTCTGTTGGTTTGGAAACTGTTCAAGATGTAATTAACGATTTGAAACAGGCGTTAGAATAAAAGTTTTTAAATTATTTTATAGATTTATATTCTTATTTAATTATTTTAACTAGTTTATAAATCTATAAAAACTATTTTTTAAATTAAATTTTAGAAAATATTTCATAATTTCAATTTTGTCACTACATTTGCAGTGTTCATAAATATAGTGTTTGTTATCACGAAAGCTGGAGGGAATAGACCCGTTGAAGGCTTAGCAACCTCCCGCGCTAGTGGAAAGGTGCTACATTCTATTCCGATATTTATCGGAAGCAGATAACGTTAGAATTGCTCTCCAACTTTCTACGATAACAAATTAAGTTAATCAAGAAAATAATTGGCGTTTTAGCGCCTTTGTGAGAGAATAAAATGTCAAAAATTCAAGAAGAAATCAAAAAACGAATTCTCGTGCTCGATGGAGCTATGGGAACGATGTTGCAACGTTATAAATTTGAAGAAGAAGATTTTAGAGGCGAACGCTTCAAAGATTTTCCACATCCCTTAAAAGGAAACAACGATTTGCTTTCCATCACCCAACCCGATGCTGTGAAATCAGTACATCGTGCTTATTTTGAAGCAGGTGCTGATATTGTAGAAACCAATACTTTTTCGGGAACGACTATCGGAATGGCGGATTATTATTTGGAAGATTTAGTCTACGAATTGAATTTTCAATCGGCTAAAATCGCTCGTGAAGTGGCAGATGAATTCACAGATAAGCCAAGATTTGTAGCAGGTTCCATAGGTCCAACCAACAGAACAGCATCTATGTCACCTGATGTAAATGACCCTGGATTCCGTGCGGTGAGTTTTGACGATTTAAAAATTGCTTACAAACAACAAGTTGAAGCTTTAATTGAGGGTGGTTGCGATTTACTTTTGGTAGAAACCATTTTCGATACGCTCAATGCAAAAGCGGCTTTGTTTGCAATTGAAGAAGTAAAAGAAGAACGCAATATTGATATTCCAATAATGGTTTCTGGAACAATTACCGATGCTTCTGGAAGAACGCTTTCGGGACAAACAGTGGAAGCTTTTTTGATTTCGATTTCACATATTCCATTGTTAAGTGTTGGATTTAATTGTGCTTTAGGGGCTGACCAATTGAAACCGTATTTAAAAGCATTGGGAAATAATACCTCGTTAAATATTTCAGCACATCCAAATGCTGGTTTACCCAATGCCTTTGGACAATATGACCAAACGCCTGAAGAAATGCAACAATTAATTCGGGAGTATTTACAAGAAAATCTAGTAAATATCATCGGTGGATGTTGCGGAACAACGCCAGAACACATCAAACTAATTGCTGAGGTAGCAAAAGAATTCAAACCTAGGATGCAACAATTGAAATCCGTTTAATCGGTTAAATCTGTGGCAAAAAATATTAAAATGAAAAACAGAACAATAAAAATAAATTTCGAATCATTTTTAAATTCACAACGATGTTGGGTTTGCCAGTTTGTTAGTGATAGTAAAGTCTTTTGGAAATCTGTTGCAAAACATTATAAAAGAATAAGTAATGAGTTATAATTCCGATAAATATTTAAAATTATCAGGTTTAGAACCTTTGATTGTAACTCCAGAAACCAATTTTGTAAATGTTGGAGAACGAACAAACGTAACCGGTTCTAGAAAATTTCTTCGTTTAATCAAAGAAGAAAAATATGATGAAGCCTTAGATATCGCGCGTGCTCAAGTTGAAGGTGGTGCGCAAATCATCGATGTCAATATGGATGAAGGAATGTTAGACGGCGTTTATGCTATGACGAAATTTCTAAATCTAATTGCTGCCGAACCAGATATTGCACGAGTTCCCGTTATGATTGATTCCTCAAAATGGGAAATCATTGAAGCGGGTTTAAAAGTGATTCAAGGAAAAGGTGTTGTGAATTCAATTTCGTTAAAAGAAGGAGAAGCTACTTTTATTCATCATGCCAAATTAATCAAACGATACGGAGCTGCAGTAATAGTTATGGCTTTTGACGAAAACGGTCAGGCGGATACTTATGAAAGGCGTATCGAAATCTGTAAAAGAAGTTATGATATTTTGGTGAACCAAGTTGGTTTTCCTGCGGAAGATATAATATTCGATCCTAATATTTTTCCAGTTGCAACTGGAATGGAGGAGCATAAATTAAATGCTTTAGATTTCTTCCGAGCAACCAAATGGATTCGTGAAAATCTTCCGTATGCAAATATTTCTGGAGGTGTAAGTAACGTGTCTTTTTCTTTCCGTGGAAACGATAAAGTACGTGAGGCAATGCATTCTGCCTTCTTGTATCATGCCATCCAAAACGGCATGACGATGGGAATTGTGAATCCTGAAATGTTAGAGATTTATGATGAAATTGATCCTATTTTATTAGAACATGTTGAAGATGTTTTATTAAATAGACGTGAAGATGCTACCGAACGTTTATTGGATTTAGCCGAAAGTTTTAAAGGCGATGTAAAATCGAATGAGAAAGCTATTGCCGAATGGCGAAACGGTTCGGTTCAGGAACGATTAACGCATTCATTAGTAAAAGGAATCGACGAATTTATCGAAATTGATATTGAAGAAGCGCGTCAGTTGGCAAAAAAACCAATCGAAGTGATCGAAATCAATCTGATGGCTGGAATGAATGTCGTAGGCGATTTATTCGGAAGCGGAAAAATGTTCTTGCCTCAAGTAGTAAAATCGGCACGTGTGATGAAAAAAGCGGTGGCTTATCTGCTTCCTTATATCGAAGCTTCAAAAGATGGTTCTACTTCGTCAAGTGCTGGAAAAGTATTGATGGCGACTGTAAAAGGCGATGTGCATGATATTGGAAAAAACATAGTTTCAGTAGTTTTGGCCTGTAATAATTTTGAAATTATTGATTTAGGTGTGATGGTTCCGCCCGAAAAAATTATTGAAACGGCTATTAAAGAAAACGTAGATATTATCGGTTTGAGCGGTTTGATTACACCTTCGTTGGACGAAATGGTGTATTTGGCCAAAGAAATGGATAAGTTGAATATCAAAATTCCAGTAATGATTGGTGGTGCGACAACTTCGCGTGCACATACGGCTGTGAAAATTGCTCCAGAATACAAGGAAACGGTGGTTCATGTGAATGATGCTTCTCGTGCGGTAACGGTTGCAACGAATTTATTACAACCCGACACAAAAGTTACTTATGCAAAATCACTTCGTGAGGAATACGATACACTTCGTGAAGGGTATTTGAACAGAAGTCGTGAGAAAAACTTCTTATCAATTGAAGAAGCACGTAAAAATAAATTCAAAATCGATTGGAATACGTTCGAACCAGTAAAACCAAATTTCATAGGAACAAAAACAATAGAAGTTGAACTTTCAGAATTAGTAGATTTCATCGATTGGACGCCGTTTTTTCAATCTTGGGAATTGTAT
>JBILST010000027.1:0-15226 GCA_044371865.1 Flavobacterium sp. | reverse complement strand
TTATTTTTCCTTGCTTTAGAAATGATTTTAGGCATTCGACTGTACAAAGAAGACAATCCGAGTACCGCTTCGATTGTACCAATTGCTTTTCCACTTATAGCAGGTGCAGGAACGATGACCACGATTTTATCATTACGAGCAGCTTACGATAAAATAAATATTATAATTGCAATTATTATCAACGTAATTGTAGTATATGGCGTATTAAAATCGTCTGGAAAAATCGAACGCTTGTTAGGTGTTAATGGATTGGGTGTTATTCGTAAAATATTTGGTGTAATTTTATTGGCGATTGCCGTAAAACTATTTGCCGCCAACGTTAAAGGATTGTTTATTTAGAAATACATAGAAATGAAAATATTTACTTATGTGGCGGTTGCCATAGCTTTAGCTCTAATTGTTTTTAATCTTTTTCAAATTGATTACAGCAATCCGTTTGAAGGAAATAGTACTATTGCCATCATTGGCGTTGTAGCTGGAATTTGCGCTATCTTATTATTGGTATTATTGCGCTTTTCAAAAATGATTGAAGAGAAAACAAGACAATAATGTTCGACGTTTTAATTATTGGCGCTGGAGTTTCAGGCGTTTCGTGTGCTTTGATTTTGGGTTCGGCTCAAAACAAACCGTTTGCAATGGATAAAAAAATTGCGATTGTGGCACACCAAAAAGCGTCATCGTTACAAAATGCCATTTTTAATAATGCTTACGGAATTCCCGCTGGGAAATTAGGAAGTGAATTATTAGAAGAAAGCTTAGAACATTTGACCAACTCTTATCCACATGTTCAACAAATTCATGGTGAAAAAGTAGTTTCAATTTCTGGTGAAGCTGAAAATTTTACAATTACCACCAACAAATCTTCTCTTCAAGCTAAAATTGTAGTGATTGCGATTGGTTCTGGAAATCCTTTTACAATTGAAGGCTTGGAATCGTTTGTAATGCCACATAAAAAAGCCGCTCCTGAAAAAAATAGAATCCAATTAAAAAATAACGACCACTTAGTTACCGAAGGTATTTATGTAGTTGGAGTTTTGGCCGGACACAGAAGTCAATTAAGCATTGCCGCTGGAAGTGGCGCTTCAGTAGCAACCGATATTTTAACGTTGTGGAATAACGGAAATCCAGTGCAGGTTCATGATGCTTTGGGGAAGTAAAATTTTATTCTTCAGAATCGCCTTCCTCATCATCAAAATTCATTCCTTCTAAAAAATCATCCCAATTGATTGGGTCTTGATATGCATTAGGGTCCGGCGGAATAGCTCCTGGCGGATTAAATAATTCCCATTCGTCCCAGTAATAATTACTCTTATCAAAATTAGCTACCCAATCTATAAACAATTCTCTGAATTCATCAATTTCTTTTCGAATCAAAGTAACATAATCTTTATCTTTATAGGAATCATGAAATCGCAAACTCCCAACTTGCAAATATAAATGCATTGCATAATCTCTAATGATAGCCGCATTTTGCATTCGAATACTATACATATCACCTCCTTCAGCTCCAGCAATTTTAGCACAAATTATTGCAGCATCATCTCGCATCATGTATTTAGTATCGTTCAAATATTCATCTTCTTCACTAATAGTATTTAAAAGGCTATTTACCAAATCTAAAATTAGTTCGGCTTTTTTGTAAATCGGCAAATCAAATAACTTATCTCTTTTACTCATATTAAAGATATTTTACTTACTCAACACCTTATTTACCATATCGTCTTTCTTCAAAATCAATTGGTAATAAGCATTTTCATTAAATAATTGATGAACGAATTCGGCATGAAGATAGAATAACACTTTTTCTTTTTGATTGTCTAAATTGAAAAGCAAGCCGCCTTTTGCCATATACGTTTTAAAGTTGTTGAAATAATTACCGGAACGAATTTCTTTTTCCAAACCTTCGGTGGTAATTTTTTCAAACTTCTTTCTATTTTGATCCAATTGTTCAAATACAAAATAGTTCACTAATCCTGATTGCATCAACATGGTTAGTCCTTCTGCTCCGTGTGAATCTTCTAACGGCACAAAAATATCGGGCATAATACCGCCACCGCCATAAACGATGCGTCCTTTCTTGGTTTTGAATTTTAAACTATCTGCGATTTTGACTTTATCCTTTTCGTACAATTCGCCACTTTCAAAACGTTTATCGAATTCGTTAAAGTAAATTTCACCTTTATCTTCATAAGGCTTTTGAATCGAACGACCCGATGGCGTATAATATCTTGCCACGGTTAATCGTACCGCCGAACCATCGCCTAATGGCATTTCGCGCTGTACTAATCCTTTTCCAAAAGAACGTCTTCCGTAAATTAATCCCCTATCGTTATCTTGAATAGCTCCTGCTAAAATTTCACTAGCGGAAGCACTGTTTTCATTGATTAAAACACTGACTTTACCCGTTTCAAAAATGCCTTTTTCAGTAGCTAAAGTCGTTTCTATTTTGTCTTTTTTATTTTTGGTCTTGACGATTAGCTCTTTATTTTTCAAGAATTCATCCGCAATTTTAACGGCTGAATCCAAATAACCACCGCCATTATCGCGTAAATCAACAACAATATGTTTGGCACCCTCTTTTTTCAATTGGGTTAAACCCGATAAAAATTCGTCATAGGTTTTTTCAGCAAAACGATTGATTTTGATGTAACCTGTAGTTTTATCAACCATTTGAGCGACATCTACGCTCTTGATTGGTATTACATCACGGGTAACGTTAACAGCAAGTTTTTTCTTTTCGGATTTTCGGTAAACGGTTAGTTTTACATTAGAACCTTGTTCTCCTTTTAGGATGGAAAATAACGAGTCGGTTTCTAATTTTTTATTGAACAATTGCAATTTGTCAGCGAAAAGAATTCGATCGCCAGCTTTTAATCCTGCTTTTTCGGAAGGTCCGTTTGGAATAGGTTTAATAATCGTAACCGAATCGTTATACATGTAGAAATTTACGCCAATACCCACAAAATCGCCTCGCATACTTTGTTCTACTGCTTCTAATTCGCTTTTTGGGATATAAACGGAATGCGGATCGAGTTTCTCAAGAATTCCGTTAACGGTTAAATCGACAATTGAATCGGTATTTAAACTATCTACATATTCATTCTCAATGAAATCGATTAGTTTGTTGAGCTTGTTTTTATTAGCATTTTTAGTTAAAAACGCATTTTCTGTAGAAGAATTTAGTTTACTTCCTAATAACAAACCCACCGCAACAGCTACTGCGATTACTATTGGAAAATATACTTTGTTCATCTTCATTATTTCTAACTTAAATCTTCAATTAATTCGACTTCAACACCTGCTTTTCTTAGAAAATCGACCCCCGAAGTATCTTTGTATTCTTGATGAAATACCACTCTTTTAATTCCTGATTGATGAATCAATTTACTACAATCTTTACAAGGTGAAAGTGTAATATACAAGGTAGCATCTTCACAAGATTGGGTAGAACGCGCTACTTTTAAAATTGCATTTGCTTCCGCATGAAGCACATACCATTTGGTTACATTCTCTTCGTCTTCGCAACAATTTTCGAATCCCGATGGTGTTCCATTGTAACCATCTGAAATAATCATTTTATTTTTAACAATAATTGCGCCTACTTTTTTTCGTTGACAATAGGACAAATTACCCCATTCTTTAGCAATTCGCAAATACGCTTTATCGTATTTTTCTTTTTTCTCCTTTTTCATTATCGGTTCCAAATTTCACTTTCTATAATCATTGGCAAAACTACGCCAATTATAAATGCTGACAACACTAAAGCCCAATCTCTTTTTGAAAAACGGAAAAATGTTTGTACTACATAAGATATAATTAATACGATAAGCACAACAATTATCTGAGCCGCTTCAATTCCTAATGCAAATTCCAACAACGGTAATAATTTATCAGAAGCATTTCCAGGTAAAATGGTTTTAAAGTAATTAGAAAACCCAAGTCCGTGGATAATTCCAAAGAATAAAGTTACAATCGCTACAAAGGTGATGCTTTCATTCTTAGACGATTTTCCAGCCGTGAAAAGATGAAATACAGCGGTTATCAAAATAGTAATTGGAATTAAAAATTCAACCAAACTTGCTTTAATTTGCACTACTCCGTATACTGATAAAAGCAAAGCCAAAGTATGTCCTAGCGTAAAAAGAGACACCAAAACAAAAACGTTTTTCCAATCTTTAAAAGCATACGGAACCATTAACGCAATTAAAAACAAAACATGGTCATAGGCGTTGATATCTAACACGTGCTTGAGACCGATATTAAAATACATCCAGAATTCTGACATAATGATATTTTTTTGGGAATTTCAAACTTACGATTTATTTTTTATATGTTACCAAATTCTCTATCACAAAAGCACGTGAAATTGTTTCAAAAAATGGATTTTTTTTGTAATTTTGCTATAATATAAAAAACAAACAACATGTCAATTTCAGATTTATTCGATAGCGGTTTTAGAAACAGAAACAAAGGTCATTTTTCATCAATTGTAAGAGTAGCTTTGTCTGATGGTATTATTGGTCCAGAAGAAAAACAATTCTTAGACAAATTAGCTATCAAATTAGAAATTTCTCAAGCAGAATATGAAGAAATTTTAGAAAACCCTTTAAAATATCCTGTAAATCCACCATTGTTGCATACACATCGTTTAGAGCGTTTATATGATTTATCAAGAATGGTATACGCAGACGAACACGTTTTAGGTAAAAAAGAACAAGAATTACTTAAAAAATTCGCTTTAGGTTTAGGTTTTACAGCAGGAAACGTAGATTACATTGTAGATAAAGCATTAAAATTAGCAGATATGAATGTGGATTTAGACACCTTCACTTACGAAATGCAACACATGAACAGATAATCAAAACTGTTTTAAAATACGAAAGCACAAATTCTAATGAGTTTGTGCTTTTTATATTTTATCTATTTCTAAAAATCTACTTCGCTTTCGCCATAAACTCTTCTGCTTTTTCTACCATGTTTTTACTACCGCAGAAGAATGGAACGCGTTGGTGCAATTCGGTAGGTTGAATTTCCATGATTCTTCCAAAACCATCAGATGCTTTTCCACCCGCTTGTTCAGCAATAAAAGCCATTGGATTACATTCGTACAACAAACGTAATTTTCCATTAGGTGCTTTTGAGCTGGTTGGGTATAAGTAAATCCCTCCTTTAATCATGTTTCTATGAAAATCAGAAACTAAACTTCCGATGTATCTCGACGTATAAGGCCTGTCACCTTCTTCTAACTGGCAATATTTGATGTAATCTTTCACACCTTGTGGAAAATGAACGTAATTTCCTTCGTTAATCGAGTAAATTTTTCCGTCTTCTGAATATTTCATATTTGGGTGTGACAAGTAGAACGTTCCAATTGCTGGATTTAATGTAAATCCGTTAACTCCATGTCCTGTCGTGTAAACTAACATTGTTGAAGTTCCGTAAATTACATAACCTGCTGCCACTTGATTTACACCTGGCTGCAAGAAATCCTCTATAGTCACTGGAGTTCCAACAGGCGTAACTCTTCTAAAAACCGAAAAAATGGTTCCTACAGAAACATTTACATCAATGTTAGAAGAACCATCTAATGGATCCATTAATACAACATATTTATTATTGTGGCTATTGTCTGAACCGGCTACAGTGATAAAATCGTCGTTTTCTTCTGAAGCAATTCCACAAACAATTTCACGATTGATTAAAGTTTGAATAAAAACTTCATTAGCGTAAACATCTAATTTTTGTTGGTCTTCACCTTGAATATTTTGTTCGCCTGCAGCGCCCACAATATCTACTAAACCAGCTTTATTCACTTTATAATTAACTACTTTAGCAGCCAATCGAATTGAATTAATAATACGAGATAATTCTCCTGTTGAGTACTGAAACGAATTTTGATGTTCAATGATAAACTCGCCTAATGTTCTGTTTCTTTCTTCCATTACGAAAACGTTGTAGTTGTATTTGTGGCACAAATATCGTGATTTTTGTTAAAAGAATATATTAATTTGAAAAGATGTTTAAGTTAATTTTACTTTTGTAAAAAAATTAAAAAAATGATTATCCGAAAAGCCTTAAAAAAAGATATGCCTTGTGTGTTAGAATTGATACAAGAATTAGCTATTTTTGAAAAAGAACCTGATGCCGTTGTAGTAACAGTTGATGATTTGGTTCGTGATGGCTTTTCAGAACAGCCGCTTTTTCAATGTTTTGTTGCCGAAGTGGAAAACGAGATTATTGGAATGGCATTGTTTTATTATCGCTATTCTACTTGGAAAGGTAAAACTATCCATTTAGAAGATTTAATTGTAAAAGAAAGTAAACGCGGAACTGGTGCCGGATTTGCGCTTTACAAAGAAATTATCCAACAAGGAAAAGCAGAAAACGTTCGCAGAATTGAATGGAATGTTTTAGATTGGAACACACCCGCCATAGATTTCTATGAAAAATCAGGCGCGAAAGTTTTAGGCGATTGGCGAGTAGTTCATATGGATGAAAACGGAATTACTAATTTTTTAAACGAATAAATTATTTTTGGAACACCGATTTTAAAAATTTTAGAAATTTCTACGATCTGTGTTCCTAAATATAAACACAACTAATTCTCAAAATGAAAATATTCAAATTTGGAGGCGCATCAGTTAAAGATGCCGAAGGAATAAAAAACGTATTGCATGTTTTAAACACGGTAGGACACGAAGATGTTTTATTGGTAATTTCTGCAATGGGAAAAACCACGAATGCGTTAGAAGTGGTAATCAAAAATTACTTTGATAAATCGAAGGAATTGCATGCATCGCTTCAAGAAGTTCGAAAATACCACAACCAAATTTTATTAGACTTATTTGAAGACGAAGAGCACGATGTGTTTTTTGATGTAAACGCACATTTTGACGATTTAGAATATTTCATTCGCAGCAACAAATCGCCAAATTATAGCTTTGTTTACGACCAAGTGGTGAGTATTGGCGAATTAGTTTCTACTACGATTGTAAGTCATTATTTCAATTACAGCGGCTTAAAAAACAATTGGATTGATGTGCGTCCATTAATCAAAACCGATAATAATTACCGCGATGCACAAGTAGATTGGGAAACGACTCAAAAATTAATTTCAAAAGGTGTTAAAAAGAAAACCTTAAACATTACACAAGGATTTTTAGGTTCAGATGAGAATAATTTCACCACTACTTTAGGTCGCGAAGGTTCAGATTATACCGCTGCTATTTTTGCGTATTGTTTAGGTGCCGAAAGCGTTACCATTTGGAAAGACGTTCCAGGCGTTTTAAATGCCGATCCAAGATATTTTGAAAATGCCGTTTTGTTGAACCAAATTTCATACAGAGAAGCGATTGAATTAGCGTTTTATGGCGCTTCGGTTATTCATCCAAAAACATTACAACCTTTACAGAAAAAGGAAATTCCGTTGTATGTGAAATCGTTTGTAAATCCAACCTTACCAGGAACCAGCGTTTCCAAAGGAGCTGATTTAGAACCACACACGCCTTGCTTTATCGTAAAGAAAAATCAATTATTATTATCGTTATCGTCAATTGATTTCGATTTCATCATGGAAAATCACATTAGTGAAATCTTTGCTTTATTTGCGAAATTCAAAGTAAAAGTGAATTTAATTCAAAACACGGCAATTAGTTTCTCCGTTTGTATCGAAGACAAGTACAACAACTTTGAAGAGTTGCGAAAAGTATTGGCTAAAAAATTCAAAGTTTCGTACAACGAAAACGTATCGCTTTACACCATCAGACACTTTGATGAGAATGCTGCAAAAGTTGTAGAAACGAATAAAACAATATTGTTGCGTCAGATTTCGAGAGAAACGATGCAGGTGATTACGAAGGAGTAGTTTTAATCTGTCAATTAGGCAATGTGCCAATTAAAAAATATTTTCCCTAACTTTAAAAAAGTTTAGTCATGAAAATCAAAGATTTAGATAAATATACGAATGCCGAAAAAATTCTTTTAACAGAAGAACTTTGGGAAAGTGTTTCTAAAAAGAAATTAGAGTTGTCTGATGCTATGAAACAAGAATTAGATCGAAGAATTTCATTGGTAGAAGAAGACAAAACCGAGTTTTACACTTGGGAAGACGTTAAGAATTATATTAGAAAATAAATCACCACAGATTCGCAGATTAATATTTAAAAAATCTGTGAATCTGCGGTTCAAACAAAATACTACTTTTGAAGATCCGAATTTATAATATTTATGCAAAAAATTATTTTAATTTTTATTTATTTATTTTCAAATTATCTTTTTTCACAAGAAAACGATGTTGGAATTTATTTTAGTGATAAGGAAAAGAATATTGACAAAATAAATCTAATTATCATTAATCATGAGACCAATACAAAACAAATTTTTGAAATTCAAAACACAACCATTAAAAGAGAAGTTTTAGATTTCAAAAAATACGATATTTTATTGTCTACAAAAAATCACATTATTAGATTACCTAAAATAAATTTTATCTCTCAGGTGAATTCTATTGAAATAAAACATCTTAACAAAGAAGATGTTAGAAAAGAAAAAGAACTTTCATCAAAAAAGACTAATTATTCAATCAATTTTAATTTAGGAGACATCTATTATGTAAGTTATACAAAGAAACAAATCCGAAAATTAAAAAATCTTTTAAATAAAACTTAGAAACGTAACTTTATTATTAGATTATACTGCGTTTCAAGAATCTCATAATGTGATGTTTCCTTACGTCAACATGACAAGATTGTGTTTTTTACTTTTCGGGAAAATAACTCAAAACTTTCCAACAATAAATACTACTTTTGAAGATTCTGAGTTATAGTATTTATGCAAAAAATTGTTTTTTTAGCGGGATTTCTGTTGTGTTTTTTGGGAGTTTATGCTCAAGAGACATTACAATCGTATCCAACTAAAAAAATTGCCTTTTCAAAGGATACGATTTCCATAGAAAAATTCAGTTTAAACAATTCTTTTTTTGAAATTAAAGACAAAAATGGAAAAGTCATTGATACGAGTTTTTACCAAGTAAATTTCCAAAAAGGAACATTGGTTTTCACCAAAGAAATCAACACTTCTGATTCATTAATTGTCAGATATTCGAAATTTCCAGAGTTCCTAACCAAAACGTATTCTATTTATGATGATGACAAAGTAGTTTCTAACGAAGCCGGAAAATTAGTCGTTTTCAAAAAAGACAAAAACACCAAATTCAAACCTTTTGATGGATTGAATACATCAGGAAGTATTACGCGTGGCGTTACGGTTGGGAATAATCAAAATACGGTGGTGAATTCGAATTTAGATTTGCAAATCACAGGAAAAATTTCAGACAAAGTGAGTTTGCGCGCGTCTATTCAAGATAGTAATATTCCTTTGCAAGAAGGCGGTTATTCGCAAAAATTAGACGAGTTTGACCAAATTTTCATCGAATTATTTTCGGATAAATGGAACATTCGTGCTGGTGATTTATTTTTAGAAAATAGAAAATCCGCATTCTTAAATTTCAACAAAAAAGTGCAAGGTTTAGCCACTCGATTTACCTTTGGAACTCCCGATAAAAAAACCGAAGTCATTGCTTCTGGCGCTTTGGTTCGTGGACAATATGCGCGAAGTTCGTTCGTTGGTCAAGAAGGCAATCAAGGTCCGTATAAATTGCGAGGAAATAATAACGAATTATATGTTTTAGTAATTTCAGGTTCAGAAAGGGTTTATGTGAACGGAATTTTGAAAACTCGTGGAGAAAACAATGATTATATAATCGATTACAATGCTGGAGAAATCATTTTCACTTCTTTATTTCCAATTACTTCCGAAATGCGAATCAACGTAGAATACCAATACACTGATAGAAATTTTACTCGATTTATCACCTACGGAGGAATTTCGCACGAGCGAGAAAATTGGCAAATTGGTGGTTATGTATATTCCGAAAGTGATGTGAAAAACCAGCCGTTGCAACAAAATTTATCTTCGGAACAAATAGATATTTTACAAAACGCAGGCGATGATATTACACAAATGAGCGGACCTTCAGCGTATTTAGACACGTATTCCGAAAATAAAATTCTGTACAAAAAAGTGATTATTGGTGCTGTGGAAGTTTTTGAATATTCGAATAATCCTACCGACGAATTGTACAATGTGCGCTTTTCTTTAGTAGGAGATAATCAAGGAAATTATGTTTTGGTCAACAATCAAGCAGTTGGGAAAATTTATGAATATGTAGCGCCAATTGCAGGAATTCCGCAAGGAAATTATGAGCCCATTGTACGTTTGATTGCACCTACAAAAATTCAAATGGCAACGATTTTAGGAAAATACAATCCCAGCGAAAAAACACTTTTAGATTTTGAAGTAGCAGTAAGTAACAGCGACCAAAATTTATATTCGAATTTAGACGACAACAATAATAAAGGCTTTGCAGGGAAATTCAATGGAAAACAACGTCTTTTTGATGGAAAAACGAAGATTGATGCATTTGCGAATTATCAGTTGGTGCAAGAAAATTTCAAAACCATTGAACGTTTGTACAACATCGAATTTAATCGTGATTGGAACATTACTTCAACTTTATTAGACAATCAAAGTTTTTTGACTTCGGGATTAGACTTTAATTTCAACAACAAAGGAAAAGCGCTTTATCAGTTTGAAAACTTAGCTTTTGGCGATGCTTTTTCGGGAAACAAACATACTTTTTCAGGAAGATATGCTACCAAAAATTGGATGATTTGGAGCAATTCAAGCATAATGAAAAGTGATTCCGAACTTTCAAATTCGTCGTTCGCTAGAAGTCAAAATCGCTCGTCGTATAAATTGGGTAAAAATTGGGTTGGTGCCACGGTGAATTTGGAAGATAATTCCGAAAAACTAAAAGCAACCAATACATTTTCGGCCTTGAGCCAACGTTTTTTAGAATATGGTGCATTTGTGGGAAGAGGCGATTCGACGAAGGTTTTCGTGGAATTGGGATTTTTACAACGCCAGAATGATAGTTTGCAAAACAACCGAATTGAACGTGTAAATCATTCAAATTCGTATTACTTAAAATCGCAATTAATTAAAACCGAAAAAAGCAATTTGAGTGTGTTTTTGAATTATCGCACCTTGAAATATGAAGATTCCAATTTAAAAGATGAACCTTCTTTGAATTCACGAATTTTGTACTCGGATCGATTTTTTGGGCAAATACTACAATCTACAACCGCTTATGAAACCAGTTCAGGAACCATTGCCCAACAAGAATTCACCTATTTGCAAGTAGAACCCGGACAAGGCGTTTACATGTGGAACGATTATAACAGTAACGGAATTCAAGAATTACAAGAATTTGAAATTGCGCCCTATCCTGATTTAGCAATTTATGTTCGGGTGTTTTTACCGAATCAAGTTTTCATTAGAACACATCAAAATAAATTTTCGCAAGCGCTGAATTTCAATTTTAACCAATGGCAAAACGAAAGTGGTTTTAAGAAATTTGTTTCCCGTTTTTACAATCAAGCGTCGTTTTTAATCGATCGAAAAATAAAAAGAAATGGCGCTAATTTCGATTTGAATCCGTTTTCAAAAGAGGAAGAAGAATTAATCGGTTTGAATACGAATTTTAGAAACAGTTTATTTTTTAATCGTGGCAAACAACACCATTCAACCACTTATTCGTTCTTGTTAAACGAAAGTCAAAATTTGCTTTCTGTAGGAAGTATTTCGGCTAAAAATCAGTCACATCAATTACAATATCAACATTTGGTAAAAAAAAGTTGGTTGTTTACTTTTTCAGGAAATACCACAACAAGCAAATCCGATTCAGAAAATTATCCAAGTAGAAATTTTGAAATTGAGAGCTATCAAGTTGAGCCGAAAGTTGGCTATTTGTTTTCAAAAAATGCGAGTTGGGATGTTTTTTTTGAATTTCAACAAAAAGAAAATCAAATTGGCGCATTGGAAACCTTAACACAAAATAGATTGGGAACTTCATTTACTTTCAATAGTGAAAAAGGATTTAGTATGAATGGTGAATTTTCAATGTATAACAATTCGTATGACGGAAATGTATTGTCAGCCGTTGGTTTTCAGATGTTAGAAGGTTTACAACCTGGTAAAAATCAAACTTGGCGCTTGCTTTTGCAGAAAAATTTGACCCAATATTTAGACATTAATATTAACTATCAAGGCAGAAATAGTGAAACTAGCAAAACGATTCATACGGGCAATGTACAATTGAGAGCGTTTTTTTAGTTAATATTTAGATTAATTCTACATTTCTGTTTAATTTTACAAGCTATCATAAAAATCACTATGTTTCAAAAATTTTCATATTTAATACTATTATTTTCAACTATTTGTTTTTCACAACTTAGTAGTAAACATTGGATTCCACCATTACATTGTAGAGATGCTTCATCGGTAGGAGACCATTATTTATATATCTCTACTCAAGAAACGAATCCGTTTCAAATTACGGTTAAAGATGGTGCTGGAAATCCTTTTGGATTAGGCACGTATACTATTTCTGCGGCAACCCCACTAACGATAGATATTGGAATTGGTCAAAACACAAAAATGTTTGTTGATGAACAAAGTGTAAATGTTGTATTAAGCGATAGTGGTTTAATTATAGAAGGTACAGAAGATTTTTATGTAAGTTTTAGAATTAGATCTCAAAGCCATGCAGAAATGTTGGTATCAAAAGGTAAGCCTGGAATAGGAACAAGCTTCAGATTAGGACACATCATTAATGAGTCTAACGACCCTAGAAAATCTTTCGTAGCCAGTGTTATGGCTACTGAAGACAATACAAATATTAGTTTATCAGATTACAATCCAAATATAGTTTTTACAACAAGTACAGGGACACTAACTGTTGCTTCACAAAATTTTCTCTTAAACGCTGGTCAAAGTGTAATATTTACAGGATACAGTGATAATTTGGATAATTTAGACGGCGCTATTGGTGCTTTAATATCATCCGATAAACCTATTGCTGTAAACTCAGGAAACGCTTTAGGAGGCATAGAAGTAAATCGTGCTGATTTTGCGTTAGACCAAATAGTTTCTGCTTCGCAAATAGGAAACGAATATATTTTTATTGAAGGAAATGGACTTCCTACCATGGAATTACCACTAATTGTAGCAAATGAAGACAATACCGAAATATTTATTAATGGCGCAACAACTCCAAATGCAACCATAAATGCTGGAGATTATTATCTAGTTGACAATTCTTTTTATCAAGGAACAATTAATAAAAATATCTATGTTAAAACTTCAAAAAATGTTTACGCATATCAATTACTTGGAGGAGGAAATGACACCGCTACTGCAGGGTTGAATTTTATTCCACCTTTAAGTTGTTTTTTTCAAAATTCAGTAAATATTCCAGATGTAAACAGAATTGGCGGAACTTCATACACTGCTGACTTAATGGTTTTAACTTATGCTTCTGCTACTATAACATTAAACGGAACAGCTATATCTACAGCACAAGCACAAACTGTATTAGGAAACACAGACTGGGTGACTTACAGAATTTCAAATGTTAGCGACAATGTAAATATTCAATCAACTGGTCCATTAGCTGTTGGTGTTTTTGGATTCTTAGGAACTGCTTCAGGATTTGCTGGGTACTATTCAGGGTTTGGAAGTAATCCAGAAGATACAAATGTTACTGTTTGTTCAAATGACACTGTAGATTTATTTGACGCAATAACTGGAAACCCAGGAGAAAACGGCACTTGGACCTTACCTGCTGGCGGCGCTCCACTTACTAATAATGTTTTTGATCCTACAGTAAATATTGCTGGTGAGTATATTTACGAATTCACGAAAGACTGTAATGCTTCTCCTGTAACAATTCCAGTTAAAGTTATTGTAACAATTCAGCAGGCACCAAATGCGGGCATAAGTAGCACTTATAACACCTGTGTAAATGCAAATTCATTTGATTTATTTCCTTTATTGGGCAACAATGTAACCCCAGGTGGATCATGGTCTCCTGCTCTTGCTTCTGGAACAAGTATTTTTAACCCAGCTATTGATACATCTGGTGTGTATACCTATAAAATAAATGCAAATAACGCATGTTCAATAATTTCTGCAAGTTTAACAATAGTTAACAACCCTATTCCAACCGCTCCAACAATAACAGATTTTAAATTATGTGATGATAATCTTGATGGAGATGACACAAATAGTATTGTTTCTTTTGATTTAAGCCAAAAGAATTCAGAAATTTCTACCTTACTACCAGGATACACCATAACATATTATGCAGATGCTTCAGAAGCAATAGCGGGAAGTAATGCCATAACTTCAATATATGCAACTAATAGAATTATTTATGTTAGGTTAGTAAATACAATTACTGGATGCTATTTTACTACCTCATTTAACTTAGTAGTAACAGCTAAACCTGTAATAAATTCATTAGTTTCTTTGAAACAATGTGATATAGATACAGATGCAAGAACTACATTCAATTTAACACAAGCTAATCTTTTAATTTCAACCGACACTAGTTTAACATTTACTTATCATAATAGTTTAGCTGGAGCAATTAATAATACCGATTTCGTTTCTGATGCTATTTCATTTATTGCTTCTAATGGAGATGAAGTTTGGGCAAGATCAACAAATTCTAATGGTTGTTTTAGAACTTCACAAGTTAATTTAATAGTTTCGGCTACAACAATCAATCAATCGTATAGATATACGATTGATGATGTTTGTGATGACTATATAAGTGCAACTGATCCAGATGGAGACGGAATAGGCTATTTTAATTTAACCGAAATTGAATCCACCTTAACCAATCTATTTCCTTCAGGACAATCGTATACCTATACCTACTATCTTAATCAAACTGATGCAGAAACGGAACAAAATGCTATAACAAACATAACTAATTTCAGAAATACAGTTGCCAACAATCAACTCATTTGGGTTCGAATCGAAAGTAACCTTTATGATTGTGCAGGATTAGGGCCATTTTTAGAATTAATTGTTAATCCATTACCAGATACTAATCTAGGGGATGATTTTGTTATCTGTATTGATCCTGTATCAGGATTAGGTTCTCAAAGGATTAATGCAACTCCTACTACAGCGGGTAATTACAGCTATGCTTGGACTCCTGCAAATCCTAGCGGCAATGTACCTTCTTTTAATGTAACTGCTGCAGGAACTTATGAAGTAACAGTTACAAATTTAGACACTTCATGTACGTTTACAG
>JBILST010000199.1:0-4554 GCA_044371865.1 Flavobacterium sp. | reverse complement strand
CACCCTTTTTGCTAAACCCAATCGAATACGGAGCAAACATTGTAATTCATTCATTAACCAAATACATTGGTGGAAACGGAACTTCTCTTGGAGGTGTCATCATCGATGCAGGAAATTTTGACTGGAGTAACGGAAAATTCCCTGAATTTACAGAACCTTCAGCAGGTTATCATGGATTAAAATATTATGAAGTCTTAGGCGCTGCATCGTTTATCGCAAAAGTTAGAATAGAAGGATTACGCGATTTAGGAGCTTCTTTGAGTCCATTTAATGCATTTCAAATTATTCAAGGATTGGAAACTTTAGCCATTCGAATAAAAAAACACAGTGAAAATGCATTGGAATTGGCGAAATGGTTACAAAAACGTCCAGAAGTGGCTTGGGTAAATTACCCAGGATTGATTTCATCAAAATATTATGATTTAGCGCAAGAATACTTACCAGAAGGACAAAGTGGTATCGTAACTTTCGGATTAAAAGGTGGTTATGAAGCCGCTAAAAAAGTAGCAGATGAAACCCAATTTTTCTCATTATTAGCGAATATTGGCGATACAAAATCATTAATTATTCACCCTGCAAGTACGACGCACCAACAATTGTCAGAAGAACAACAAATTACAACTGGAGTAACGAAAGATTTAATTCGTTTATCGGTTGGATTAGAAGATATTGAAGACTTGAAAGCCGATTTACAAAGTGTTTTCGAAAAATTGCCAGTTCAAAATTTAGTTTAAGTTTTTGTTTGTTTGGAGACTGCCGATAGAAAAATCTAATGGCAGTCTTTTTTTAAAAAGAAAGATGAGTAAAATTCAAAAAATAGTGTTCCAAAATGTTCCATTGCAGAATGGAGTAGTGCAATCAAAAGTGATTTTGTCCTATCAATTGTTTGGACAACCAGTTGGCTCGGCTCCTTTGGTGGTTGTGAATCATGCATTAACTGGAAATTCGCAAGTCATAGGCGAAAACGGTTGGTGGCAATCGTTAATTGGTGATGATAAAATTATCGATACCAAAAAATATGCAGTTTTGGCTTTTAATATTCCGGGAAATGGTTATCAAGATGCAGAAAATTTGATTGAAAATTATAAAGACTTTACCACTTACGATATTGCTAATTTATTTTGGAAAGGAATCGATTCGTTTAAAGTGAATCAAGTTTTTGCGGTAATTGGTGGAAGTTTAGGAGGAGCAATTGCCTGGGAAATGGCAGCGATTCGACCAAAAGCGATTGCGAATTTAATTCCAGTTGCAACAAATTGGAAAGCTTCTGACTGGTTGATTGGAAATGTGTTAATTCAAGATTTGATTCTGAATAATTCCAAAAATCCAATTCACAATGCCAGAATTCACGCCATGTTATTGTATCGAACACCTGAATCATTGCAAGAAAAATTCCATAACCAATTACAAAATTCGAAAGGGTTGTTTCAAGTGGAAAGTTGGTTGTTACATCACGGAGAAAAATTGCAAAATAGATTTCAACTTTCGGCATACAAACTCATGAATCATTTATTGAAAACGACCGATATTTTTAAAAACAATAATAAATCGGAAGTCATTAAAAGCATCACATCAAACATTCATCTAATTAGTGTGGATGCTGATTACTTTTTTACGGCAAACGAAATTAAAATGGCTTTTCAGGAAGTCAAAAACTATAAGAACAATGCATTTTATCACGAAATCAAATCCATTCACGGTCACGATGCTTTCTTGATAGAATTTGAACAACTAAACAACATACTTAAACCTATATTTAATTAGAATTAAAATGAAATCGCTCACAATACTATTTGCGTAAGCAAAATCCAGTAAAAAAAGCGATACCATTTGTTACCACTAAAAAATAAAATCAAAACAAATGAAAATACTAAAATTTGGAGGAAAATCATTAGCAAACGGAGAAGGATTGCAAAAAGTAGTTCAAACCATTGCTCAAAAATATTTCAATAATGAACCTATCGCAGTCGTAGTTTCGGCAAGAGGTAACGCTACAGACGAATTAGTAATTTTACTAAAAAAAGCGCAAGCTAACATCAACTTTCAAGCGGATTTTGAGCAATTCAAAAAATACCAATTAGAAGGATTGAAAGAAAATATCTTCGAAGAAGAATTCTCGGTTTTGCAAAAATTGTTTGAAGGTGTTTCGCTTTTGGGAGATTACAGCGAGAAAATCAAAGACCAAGTTATTGCGTACGGCGAAATTCTATCCGCAAAATACGTGGCTTATGTTTTAAACGAAAACAGCATCAAAGCACAATTCACGGATTCTCGTCAATTAATAAAAACCGATATCAACTTTGGTAACGCACAACCAATCGATGCTGTTTCAAAGAAAAATGTCTTGGATTATTTCGAGAAAAATACAGATAAAGTCAATATTGTAACGGGTTTTATCGGTTCAACGTTGCATAACGAAACGACTACTTTAGGAAGAAATGGTAGCAACTACACCGCTTCTTTATTAGCAAACTATCTAAATGCTGAAGAATTTCAAAATTACACACACGTAGACGGAATTTTCACTGCTAACCCTGATTTAGTGGCTGATGCAAAAAAAATCGAGCGATTATCGTTTAATGAAGCGAATGAGTTGGCAAACTTCGGAGCTCAAATTTTACATGCTAAAACCATTATTCCTTTAGTAGAAAAAAACATTCCGTTACGTATTTTAAACACCTTCAATCCTGACAATGAAGGAACTTTAATTACTGCCGAGCAAACAAATGAAGGTATTAAATCGCTTTCGGTTTTAACGAATGTTTCGCTGATTAATTTAGAAGGAAGAGGTTTGTTAGGAAAAACAGGTGTCGATGCAAGGATTTTCCGAGTAATGGCTGAAAATGATATTAGTGTGAGTATTATTTCGCAAGGTTCTTCAGAAAGAGGAATTGGTTTAGTTGTGAGTTCTGATAAGGCTTCCAAAGCTTTAGTTGGTTTGGAAAAAGAATTTGAAACCGATTTTTATACGAAAGATGTCAATAAAATTTCGGTAAACGATAACATTGCAGTGATTTCGATCATTGGGCAAGATTTAACGAATTTTCACAAATCGTATACTGCTTTAATCCGAAATAAAATCACGCCAATTTTGTTGAACAATACGGTTACAGGAAGAAATATCAGTTTGGTGATTAGTCAAGATGAATTCAAACGTGCTTTAAATGTAATTCACGGAGAAATTTTTGGAGTAGCAAAAAAAATCAACATTGCTATTTTTGGTCACGGAACGGTTGGCGGAACTTTGATTTCCCAAATTTTAGAATCGTCAAAAAACATCGAAAAGCGAAAAGGAATCAAGCTAAATGTGTTTGCGATTGCGAATTCAAAGAAAGTCTTGTTGAATAAATTTGGAATCAGCGAAAATTGGAAAGCTACGTTAGAAGATAAAGGTCAAGAATATAAAATTGAAGATATTATTGGATATGCGAAAGAACATCATTTGGAAAATTTAATCGCAATTGATAACACCGCAAGTTCAACTTTTATTGAAAACTACATTTCGTTAGCCGAAAACAGTTTCGATTTGATTTCGTCAAACAAAGTGGCGAATACCGTGAGTTTTGATTTCTACAAAAAACTACGAAAAGTACTGAAAGACAATCAAAAAGAATATTTATACGAAACGAATGTTGGTGCAGGTTTACCTTTAATTGATACGATTAAATTATTGCATTTATCAGGTGAAAATATCACTAAGATTAAAGGTGTTTTCTCGGGAACATTGAGTTATTTATTCAATAATTTTTCGGTAGAAGACAAAAAATTCAGCGAAGTTTTAAAAGAAGCTATCGATAAAGGTTTTACCGAACCCGATCCAAGAGAAGATTTAAACGGAAACGACGTTGGGCGAAAATTATTAATCTTAGCACGCGAATTAGATTTACAAAACGAATTCGAAGAAATCCAAATTCAAAACCTAATTCCAGAAGCTTTGCGCGAAGGAACTGCAACTGATTTCTTAAAACGTTTATCAGAATTAGACGGAATTTACCAAAACATCAAAGACGCTCAAGGTTCAAATGAAGTGTTACGCTACATTGGTGAATTATCAGGCGATTTGCAACAAGACAAAGGAAAATTAGAAGTTAAATTAATTTCCGTTCCAGCTAATTCTGCTTTAGGTTCCTTAAAAGGTTCAGATTCTATTTTCGAAATTTATACCGAATCTTACGGAGAACAACCTATTGTAATTCAAGGCGCAGGAGCTGGAGCTTCGGTAACTGCAAGAGGTGTTTTTGGCGATATTTTACGTTTATCTGAAAAAAAATTATAACTACCCAAACTCAAAACCTGCAAGATTTAAAAGTCTTGTGGGTTTTACACTTAAATGAACTTAAACTATTCTTTATAAGTCAAGTTAAACTTATATGTTTAAAAAAACAAAACCATGAGCAATCAAAATTTAGGATTAGAAACCCAAGCTATCAGAACTCAATTAGAACGCACACAATATTTAGAACATTCTGTTCCCTTATATTTAACTTCCAGTTTTATTTTTGGAGATGCCGAAGATATGCGCGCTTCGTTTGCTGAGGAGAAAGAACGTAATAT
>JBILST010000026.1:0-15396 GCA_044371865.1 Flavobacterium sp. | reverse complement strand
AAGTTTTTTAATTTACAAATTCTCTACATCCTCCAAAATCGAAATCGCTTTTTCTTTCGTAGCCGCTAATTCTTCGGGTTTCATTTTTCTAAGTAAGGCTAACATCATGCTCATTCTTTGATTATTGGCAAAATGTTGCTTTTTCTCATCTAAAAAATGCCAATACAAACTGTTAAACGGACAAGCTTTCTCGCCCAATTTCTCTTTTACTTTGTAATGACAACTGCCACAGTAATTGCTCATTTTATTAATGTAACTTCCCGAAGAAACATAAGGTTTTGTTGCTACAATTCCGCCATCAGCATATTGACTCATACCTCGAGTATTCGGCATTTCTACCCATTCAATCGCATCGATATAAACACCCAAATACCAGGCATCAACTTCATCAGGATGTAATTGTGCTAATAGAGAAAAATTTCCAATGACCATCAATCGCTGAATGTGATGCGCATACGCTTCCGATAAACTTTGGGAAATCGAATGTTGCATGCATTTCATCTTGGTTTTTCCAGTCCAAAAGAATTCAGGTAATGGATTGTAGTTTTCCAATGCGTTCATTTGGGCATAATTAGGCATTTCTTTCCAATAAATTCCTCTAACATATTCACGCCAACCAATAATTTGTCGGACAAAACCTTCCACTTGCGCCAATTCAATCGTTTCTTGATTTTGATAATAATATGAAATTACAGCATCCACAACTTCTTTCGGACGAATCATTTTGGAATTCATCGCAAAAGATAAACGCGAATGGAACAGAAATTTATGTCCACTGAACAACGAATCTTGATACGTTCCAAAATGCGCCAACAAATGCTCGCAGAAATAATCAATCAATTGCAAACTTTCATTTCTTGAAGTCGGCCAATTGAAATTTTCTGCATCGATACTTCCAAAAGTAGTTATGTTTTGCGCTTCAATTTCGGCAATAATTTCACTTACATTTTTATGAAATTCCAAAGGAAATGGAATCGGAACCTCATTTTTATATTGATTGCGGTTGTTGTGGTCAAAATTCCATTTTCCATCTAATGGTTGATTGCCGACCATTAAAACAGCATGTTTTTTTCGCATCATACGATAGAAACTTTCCATCAAAAGTTGTTTTTTTCCTTTGAAAAAATCCGCTAATTCATTTCTAGACGTATAAAAATGTTCAGAATCTACTGCTTTTGTTGGAATAAAAAGTTTTTCACAAATGGATTTCAGTTGTTCATCTAATCGATATTCATCAGGAAATTGGTATTCAAATTGCTCGATTTTATTCTTTTCAACCAAATCCAAAATCAATTGTTCTAAGTTATGTGGATTATTTGCATCCGAAATTTTGTAATACACAAATTGATGTCCTTTATTAATCAATTCATCCGAAAAATTTCGCATCGAAAGAAAAAACGCCAACACTTTTTGAATGTGATGTTTCACATAATCCGTTTCCTGACCCATTTCTGCCATCACATATATCACATTCGGATTGACTTCATCAAACCAAGAATATTCCGAATTAAGTTGGTCACCTAATACTAATCGAAGTGTTTTCATCTAAAATAATTCAGGAATTAACCACATTTTTTGAAATTTTCCATCGCCATCATATAGTTCCGCTTGGCGTTTGATGTTGAATTTTCTATCTCTTGGGTCGTTGCCCACACCAGCGTTGTACATCCAATTACCGAAATTACTATGAACATCGTAATCAATTAGCATACTTTCAAAATACGCTGCGCCAATACGCCAATCTTGTTCCCATTCCTTTGCCCAATAACTAGCCACATTTTGTCTGCCGCGATTGCTCATCCAGCCTGTTTTTTGTAATTCAATCATGTTGGCATTTACAAAATGTTCAGGTGTTGTGCCGTTTGTCCACTGGTTGAAGGCTTTTGTGTTTTGGTTCCAATGGTATTCTTTTTGTAAAATACCATTCAATTGGAAAATTTTGTTGCCGTGTTTTAGCGAAATGTATTTGAAATAATCACGCCAAATCAATTCGAAAATCAACCAATAGGTGTCTTCATTTTTGACTACTTTTTTCTCAAATTGTTGTACTTCCCAATAAATTGTTCGTGCCGAAATACTACCATTTGCCAACCAAGCCGAAAGTTTTGAACTGTAATCTTTTCCGACTAAGCCATTTCGTGTTTTCTTGTAAACTGCTATTTTTTTGGTATCCCAAAAGTAATCTTTGATTCTTTTTTTAGCTTGATTTTCGCCGCCTTTAAAAGGAAAAGCAGTTTTGTTAGGTTGTTTAAACTCCGAAGCTTCGGAGTCAAATCCTAAATTTTCTAATGTTGGAATTGTGGTTTTTTCTTCTATTATATTAGAAATTGGTTTTGCTGAAATAGCAACGGTTGGTCGCACTCGAATTTTCTTTTCCAATTGCTTTCTAAACTCTGTAAAAACTTCTGGGATTTTCTCCCAATCTTCATACGGAACATCATCAGGATGAAATAAGAATTGGTCGTAATATTTTTTCCAATTCACTACTGGAATTAAATTGCGAACTTCATTTTCTACATCTACTTCTTCCTGCGTCCATTCGTTTTGAATATAAATGGTGTCTATTTGATATTTTGCTGCTATTTCCGGAATCAACTGTTCAGGATAACCATAATAAACTAATAATGTGATATTTTTCTCAGCTAAATTTTCTTGTAATTCGGCTACCGTTTCTAAAAGAAATTGAGTTCTAAATTTTTCTGTTTTTTTGAAACCATATTGAGTGGTTTCGAAATGTCTCGGATCTAAGCAATAAATACCTATTACTTTATCATTTTCCCTACAAGCATTGTACAACGAATGATTGTCATTCGTGCGCAAATCGTTTCTAAACCATAGTAATCCGTTCATTGTGTTATTTTTTAAACTTATTTTTAAATATATAGGTCATATAAGTTGATTTTCAGTAGAATTACTCTTTAGAATAAGATCATAAAAGATTTTAAAGATTTCTATTATTTCTTAAATCTGTGTTCCTTTTGAATTTTTATTCATTCTGCATTTATCACTACAATACATTACTTCTTCCCAGTTTTTCTCCCATTTTTTTCGCCAAGAAAAAGGACGTTGACAGGTTTTACAGATTTTTTCGGGAAGATTTATTTTTTTATGCGCCATTATAACATGGAAGTTGATGGTTTATCTGGTCGCGCATAATGAAATCTGTCTGCTAATTTCGGAACGGCATAACCATCTAAACCGTTTATGGCGATTACATTTCCTCTGTCCAATTGCATCCAATTATCATCATGAAATAGTTTTTCATCAGCATAAATAGTCTCAACCGAAGCGATGATATGAATACAATCGTTTTCTTCAATTTTGTATTCGTTCACATATTTACAAAGTAATTGTACCGGACTTCCTTTTACGAAAGGTACTTTGTGATTGTCAAGAAATTCAGGTTCTAAATTTGTTTTATCAAATTCTGAAATGTGTTCTTCATAACTTGAAGACGTATGATGTGCATCAGCAATCATTTCTTCTGTAATGTGGTTTACTGTGAAATAACCTATTTCTTTTAAGTTTTTATAAGTATCTCTTGAAACGGTCGTTGGTCTTAGTATAAATCCCAATAATGGTGGTTCACTTCCTAAATGGGTAACACTACTAAATATAGCAACATTTAAAGAGCCATTTTCTGAGCAAGTTCCAATTAAATTAGCTGATTTATAGCCCGTAACGCAATTTACCAAGTTCAATCTCGGCACTTTAGACATATAAAATAATTCGTCTTTCGTAATCTTTCGCATAGCAATTTTTATTCAAAGATACATCTTGTTTAACTAATATTAAAAATAATTAAACAAAAATAAATTTCAAAATGAAAAATCTCATAAAAGTCGGGTATTAAAATTTATTATTCCGTATTTTTGTAGTCCAAATTTTTACAAAAACTTCATGCAAACGCCACAAAAAATTGCTGTTGTAGGTTCTGGATTAGTAGGAACTTTATTGGCAATCTATTTAAAAAGAGCCGGACATACAGTACATGTTTACGACAGAAGTCCTGATATTAGAACGGTTGAGTTTTCCGGACGTTCCATTAATTTGGTAATGTCAAATCGCGGTTGGAAAGCATTGGAAGATGTGGGATTGGATGAAGAAATTAGAAAAATTGGAATTCCAGTTGATAAAAGAGCCATCCATTTACAAGATGGAAAATTGAATTATCAAAATTATGGAAAAGAAGGAGAAGCTATTTTTTCATTGTCAAGAGGCGTTTTGAACAGAAAAATGGTGGATTTAGCAGAAGCTGAAGGTGTTGAATTTTTCTTCGAACGTAAAATTTGGGATGTGACATTGGCTACTGCAACTTTATGGGAAGGAGAAACAGAACAAGGCGATTGGACAGAGTTAAGATACGATAAAGTTTTTGGTGCGGATGGTGCTTTTTCTAGAATTAGACATAGAATGCAACGCCAATCCATGTTTGATTATTCGCAAGAGTTCATGAAAATTGGTTACAAAGAATTGCATATTCCAGCTAATGCGGATGGTTCTCCAAAAATTGATATTCATTCCTTACACATTTGGCCAAGAGGCAATTTCATGTTGATGGGATTGGCTAATTTGGATAATTCGTTCACATGTACGTTGTTTATGCCAATTGAAGGCGAAAATTCTTTTGAATCGCTAACCAACGAAGAAAAATTAGTTTCGTTTTTCGCTACTTATTTTCCTGATACGAAAGATGTAATTCCAGATTTAGTGCGCGATTTTTTCAGAAATCCAAACAGTTATTTGGCAATTATGAAATGTTTTCCGTGGACATTTAACGATAAAATTGCTTTAATTGGCGATTCTGCACATGCCATTGTGCCTTTTTATGGACACGGAATGAACGCTGGGTTTGAAGATATTACGATTCTGAATGAATTAATGAAACAATATGGAGACGATTGGGATCGAATTTTCAAAGAATACGAAATTTCAAGAAAGCCAAACGCAGATGCCATTGCTGAACTTTCGAGAAGAAATTTCGAAGAAATGAGTGCTAAAACTGCCGACACTAATTTCTTACTACAAAAGAAAATAGAAAAATGGTTTTCAGACAAACACCCAGAAAAATGGATGCCGTTGTACAGTCGTGTAACCTTTAGTTTGCAACCTTATTCAGAAGCGCTTGCTATTGGCGATTTTCAAAATGAAATTATGCAAGAAGTTTTGAAAATTGAGAATATTCAAGAAAATTGGAATTCAGAAGAAGTTGAAAATAGAATTTTGGAGTTGTTGAAATAACACTATTTTACAGGAAGAATAAATTTTTGGTATTTATTATCTTTATTTTCAGTTTCATACCTAACATTTATGATAAAATTACCTTCTTTTAAACTTTCTTCGGATACAGTTACTATACAAGTAATAAAATTATAGCCTCTTTCATTATGTATTAAACTAATGCCTCTGCCTGAAATTGCAGTTTTTTTTAAGTCTATGTTTTCAAACTGAACTTTGAATTTCGTGGGTTTGTTCAATTCAAAATACCTTAGTTTCGTTTCTAAAACTATTTTTATTCTTTTTTTACCATCTTTAAATGTAAAAGTATCATCTTCTTGTATAGAATGAAAAGAGGTGAATAGAATGAAAATAAAAGGAATAATGTATCTCATATAAATTATTTTTCTTCTCTATTCACCATTTCCATATTAAAAGCGGGCGTACAAATTGCCAAATATTCACACACTTCATCAAAAGGATTTGAATATTGAACGCGTGTATTTTTCTCAATTTTTATCGACTGACCTGTTTCCAATACTACCGTTTCATCTTCAATAATGAATTGCTTTTTACCTTTAATGATATACGTATATTCATCAAATTCAGGCGTTTGAAAAGGTTCACTCCAGCCAGGTGGCGCAATCATATGAGCAATTGAAATCGCTGCATTGTTTGTAGTGGCTAATCCGTGATGTTCTTCAATCAATTTACCATCTGTCGTCGGAACTACGAATGGTGCTTTTTGGATAAAATATTTTTTCATGAATTAGTGTTTTTAAATTTTGGCCATTGATTATAACCAATTTCAGGATTGTTAGAGTTGTATTTAAAAATGAATTCAACTTCTTTTTCATTTACTTCTTTATCAGAAGCTATATTAGATTTCCAAATTATTTGTCTTCTGACAGTAAAGTCATCTCGTTCTTCGTCTGTAAAATCTTTTTCGATTAATTTACTATTAGCACTTCCAAAATAGTTAATGCTGTTCGTTAAATCTTTTCCAATATAAATTTTCCCGTTAGGATAAGTGATTTTATAAATGATTTTCATTACTTCTTAAAAATAAAATAAACTGCCAATACTAAAAAACAAAATCCTACTGCGTGATTCCATTTGAACGTTTCGTTCTTAAAGAAAACCATCGAGAAAATTACAAAAATCACTAAAGTAATCACTTCTTGAATCACTTTTAATTGCATCAGAGAAAATGGTCCGCCGTTACCTTCATAACCAATTTTATTCGCAGGGACTTGAAAGAAATACTCAAACAATGCCAATCCCCAACTTATTAAAACAATAGTAATTAATCCGGCGTTTTCAAACCATTTTAATTCCTTAAATTTTAAATGACCATACCAGGCCAATGTCATGAAAACATTGGAAAGAATAAGTAATCCTATCGTGATGAATCCTTTCATTTTTTAGTCTATGAGGTTACAGTTTGATTGGTTAAAAGTTTGTAAACTATCACTTCCTACTCCCAACTTCCAGCTCCAAACTATCGCTTAAACATTTTCATTAGTAAACCAAATGCACCGCGAATAAAAGTAGCACTTGTAACTACTTTGGTAATTGATTTTCCTACTACCTCTGCCGTACTTGGTTCTTGTTTTGTATTTCGGGTTGGTTTTTCGACTTCTTGTTCGGCTGCAACTTCTTGAGCTTCTGTAATTTTTTTGTTTAGCAGTTCGTATGCACTTTCGCGATCTAAAACTTCATTGTATTTCTTAGCTAATTTCGATTTGGCAATACTGGCTTCAATTTCACTTTCTGTTAAAACATCCATTCTACTCATTGGTGCTCGCATCATCGTTGCTACTAATGGAGTTGGCGTTCCTTTTTCGCTTAAAGCGGTTACAAAAGCTTCTCCAATTCCTAACGAAGTTAATACTTCATCGGTTTCATAAAAATCGGTGTCGGGATAATTCTCAGCCGTCATTTTAATCGCTTTTCTATCAATCGCCGTGAAAGCTCTTAATGCGTGCTGAATTTTTAAGCCCAATTGTGCTAAAACGCCTGTTGGAACGTCCATTGGGTTTTGCGTAATGAAATAAATACCAATTCCTTTGGAACGAATCAATTTCACAATCGTTTCAATTTGATTTAACAACGCCTTGCTTGCTTCGTCAAAAATCAAATGCGCTTCGTCAATAAAAATGACTAATTCTGGTCGTCCAGTATCACCTTGTTCAGGCATCGTATTGTAAATTTCAGCAAGTAAACTCAACATGAAAGTTGAGAATAACTTCGGTTTGTCTTGAATATCCGTTAGTCGCATGATGTTGACATAACCATTCCCGTTTTCGTCAATTCGCATTAAATCTTGAATATCGAACGATTTTTCTCCAAAGAATAATTCGGCACCTTGTTGTTCTAATTCGATAACTTTTCTCAAAATTGAACCGGTTGAGCTGGTCGAAATTCTTCCGTATTCGGCTTCAAATTCGGCTTTTCCTTCTTCGGTTGCATAATTAAGTACTTTTTTAAAATCTTTTAAATCTAATAATGGCAAACTATTGTCATCACAATATTTAAAAATGATAGAAACTACACCAGCTTGTGTGTCATTCAAATCTAAAATTCGAGAGAATAAAACAGGACCAAATTCAGAAACTGTGGCTCTTAATCGAACTCCATTTTGTTCTGAAATTGTCATTAATTCCACTGGAAAAGCTTTCGTTTCGTAGGGAATCGAAATTTTAGCATGACGTTCAGTAATAAACGATTTTTCTTCTCCAGGCATTGCAATTCCCGAGAAATCGCCTTTAATATCCATCATCAAAACCGGAATTCCATTTTGCGATAATTGTTCAGAAAGTACTTGAATAGTTTTAGTTTTTCCAGTACCCGTTGCACCTGCAATTAATCCGTGACGGTTTAAAGTTTTTAATGGAATGTTCACATGCGTATTTGGAACGGCTTCACCATCTAAAATGCCACCACCTAATGTAATGAATTCGCCTTTACAAGTATATCCGTCCGTTATATGTTTGATAAAATCGTCTGTCTTGCTCATTTTAATGTATTTTGAATTTCAAATGTAGTAAAATCGGAAGAATTTTCAAGGTCAATAAAAGTTCAATTTCAAATTTCTAACTTCTAACTTCTAAATTTTAACTTCCAAATTGTATCTTTGCCCACTATTTTAGTTTTAAGATGTTACAAAAAGAAACACAGTTAGCGGTTGAAAAAGGCGAAATGTTGCCTTTAATGGAGGAGTTTTATACGATTCAAGGCGAAGGATATCACACAGGAACAGCAGCTTATTTTATACGAATTGGCGGTTGCGATGTAGGTTGTCATTGGTGTGATGTGAAAGAAAGTTGGAATGCCGAATTGCATCCACCAACGAGCACTGATATTATTGTTGCTAATGCCAAAAAATACGCCGACACAGTTGTGGTTACTGGTGGTGAGCCCTTGACTTGGGATATGACGTTGTTGACATCCAAATTAAAAGACCAAAATTTAAAAGTGCATATTGAAACATCGGGAGCGTATGAAGTTTCAGGAACTTGGGATTGGTTTTGTTTGTCACCAAAGAAAAACAAATTACCAGTTCAAAGTGCGTATGATATTGCCAACGAATTAAAAGTAATCATCTACAACAAACACGATTTCATTTTTGCGGAAGAACAAGCAGCAAAAGTAAATCCAAATGCCATTTTATTTTTACAACCCGAGTGGAGCAAAAAAGAAGAAATGACACCTTTAATTGTTGATTATGTAATGAATAACCCAAAATGGAGAGTTTCGTTGCAAACGCATAAATATTTGAATATTCCTTAGGAAAAATCAATCTCAAAATGCAATTTCAAAAATCAAGTTGATGAATAATTTAAATTTAAGTTATTGTAATTGATTTTTGAACTTGTATTTGTTTTTGAAATTATAAAGAAAGTTTTGCTAAATAATCAAAGTGCTCGCCTTCCAAAATTAATTCGCATTCTAAACCATTAGCAATTGCGGCGTTTTGTAGCGTATTGTAATCCAAATACAACCAATCAAAAGTATCTTCCGTTTCTCCTTTATATTGAATAGTGAAGGTCAATTCACCATAATAACCATTGGCTGGAACTTCGTAAGCGCCATCTTCGTCTTGGTCATACATATAAATCAAGTCCGAACTATCAATTAAAATTTGTCCGCCTTCGTTTAAAAGCGCTTTCAATTTTTGTAAGAACTTTGGAATCTGATTCATTTTTCCGAAAATTCCAGTTCCGTTCATTAAAAGTAGAATTGTGTAAAATTTCTCTGAAGTATCTAAATCCAAAACATCCGAAACTTTACAGTTTTTCAAACCTCTTAATTCACACGCTTTAATCGCATTTTCAGAAATATCAATAGCTGTTGCATCAAAGCCTTTTTCTTGTAAATATAGTGCGTGACTTCCAGCACCACAACCAACATCTAATACTTTTCCTTTAGCTAATTGCAACGCTTTTTGTTCCAATTTTGGCATCTCTTTAAAATCACGAAACAAATACGCAACACTCATTTCATCTGCTTCCGAAATAGAAGTTTCGGTGATTAAATCTTCGGGAGAATTATTGGTTTGGTAGTCTAAAATGGCTTTTCCGAAAAGGTCTTTCATTTTTTTTTGTTTAAAGTTTCAGGTTTATTTAGTTTCAAGTTGTTAACTTTGCCTTCAGTCGGTTTTCGGTATATAAAAAAACATAAAGTGACTTAACTTGAAACCTGAAACTTGAAACAAATTAACTCATGCTAAAGCCAAATTTAAACGAACTCGGAAAACTTGCCAAAGATACGCATATCGAAACCAAAAAGTATTTTGATAAGCTAAAAAAGAAAACACCCAAAAATTTGGATTATGTGATGCAAGATTTACACGATGCCGAATTCAAAAAAACGGATTGTTTGGAGTGTGCCAATTGTTGCAAAACAACTGGACCGTTGTTTACTTCGGCCGATATTGAACGAATTTCAAAAAGTTTCCGTCAAAAGCCACAACAGTTTATCGACCAATATCTTCGCATTGATGAAGATAAAGATTATGTTTTGAAAAGTGTTCCATGTACGTTTTTAGACAGCGATAACAAATGTTTCATCTACGATGTCCGCCCAAAAGCCTGCCGAGAATTTCCTCACACGGACAGAAAAAAATTCAATCAAATCACCGATTTAACTTTATTAAATGTAGCAATTTGCCCAGCGGCGTTTAATATTGTGGAGAAAATGAAGGAGAAGTTGCCTCTTTAAAGAGTGTTCAGTTTTGTTCGCAATTTTGTCATTCCCTTAGGAATCTCTTATGGTGTCTTTATTCTATTTCAAAAATTTTTTTAAAATCAGCTTCAATTTTGTTTTTCTTTCGCCACATGTAAAAACAACTAAAAACAATAAAACTAAACATAATTGGGTTCATTATTTGATATGCTTTTAAAGGAGCTGATTGTGTGTAAAGAATTAAATTGAATACAAAAAATCCAATAATAGGCATAAATTTCAACCAATAATATCCAAAACCAATAGGTTTAACTATATAATTTATTTCAGTTTCAGTATCACTTTTTGGGTTAATTTCTCCTGAAATGGTGAAAGGTGTTGGAAATAAAGTTGCGTTTTCAGTAAGTTTAAATTTAGTTTTATCGAATGTTCCAAAAAAAGGCTTTTCAGATTCTCCAGATATCGTTAGTACAGCAAATGGAGTTCCTTTAATTTTTGGATTTCCTAGTTTTGTGTTTTTATTTAAACGTTCTGTAAATTCTGTTATGTTAATTTTTGAAATCATTTTATTTACTTTTGTTTTAATTCACCAATCATTCATCTAAAATCACTCTTAACTTATTATATTGTGGAGAAAACGAATGAGAAGTTGTCTTGTGGTTATCTTTCAAAATATAAAGTGTCAATCTCTTTTAAAAAGTTTCCAAAATTGTCGTATTTGTAAAATTTTGTTTTCTTTTGATAACCAGCTTTCATTATTTTGACTGAATCCGTAATTTCTTCATCTAAAATCATTTTATTGATATGTGGATTTTTAGAGGAATATTCTATTTCGTAGAATTCATTTATTTTGACATATGGATTTTTATCTCTGTCTATTCTTCCAACATACATTTTATTGTCAATAAAAAAGCTATAAACAAAGCTAGAACCACCTTTGCCTTTAGTGTCAATTCTGTTAATTTTACCAACAGTTTTTCGTTTAAATTTTTCTAATTCTTCATTTTTTTTACTATTGTCATAAGTTATATATCCTATGCCTAAACCAATAACAATCAAGAAAAGAATAAAATTTATATCATCTTTATATTTCAAGAAATTTTTAATTTTCCAGTTTTCCATATTACTCATAAATCAAATATTTTGCTCTCACTTCCTTAAACTGTTCCAAACCTTCTTGCCAAGTTTTTCTAATTTCTTTTTCGGTCATTCCGGCTTCAATTTGTTCACGGAGTTTTTTGGTTCCGGATAATTTAGTGAAGAAATCATTGAAGAAAATGGTTTTGTCGACTGTGTTTTCGTAGGCTTTCAATAACCACTTTAATTCCAATCGATGCACTTTTCTAATTTCGGTTAGATCTTCACCAAAACATAACTTTCCATTATGAACTGGGTCTTTTGCGCCAAAGTTGGGTTGCGGAGTAAAGCTGAAATCAAATTCGCTTTCCGGTAAAAAGGGTGAACCGTAAATTTGGAATTGTTTCTCAGTTCCGCGACCTAAACTTACATTCGTGCCTTCAAAAAAGCACAAACTTGCATATAAATTAATCGATTGATCGTTTGGTAAGTTTGGCGAAGGCTTCACAGGTAAACTATATTTTATGTCGTGCGAATAGTTCAAACAAGGGGCTACTTTTAAATCACATTGAATACTGTCTTTTAACCATTTTTCGCCATTAATCATTTTAGCATATTCGCCAATGGTCATGCCGTGTAAAACCGGAATTTCGTGCATTCCAACAAAACTCTTGTGTTCCTTTTCTAAAATTGGACCATCAATAATAGTTCCATTCGGATTTGGTCGATCTAAAACCAGGAGTGAAATGTTATTTTCAGCACAGGCTTCCATCACATAATGCAACGACGATATATAAGTGTAAAATCGTGCGCCAACATCTTGCAAATCAAAAATCAAGATATCAATTCCTTCTAATTGTTCTGGTTTTGGCTTTTTGTTGTTTCCGTAAAGGGAAATAATCGGTAAATTCGTTTTGGTGTCTTTTCCGTCTACGATTAATTCACCAGCATCAGCTGTTCCTCTAAAACCATGCTCAGGCGCATAAATTTTCTGAAGATTGATGTTTTGTTCTATTAAGAAATCAACCAAATGTTTTTCTTTTGAAAGGATTCCCGTTTGATTGGTAACAATCCCAACACGTTTCTCTTTCAATAAAGGCAAATAACTTTCAAAGTTTTCGGCACCCGTTTTAAAAGTGACATCCGTTGAAGTGGAAGTCAAAGTCACATTGTCATTACTTGGTTTTACATGTGGAACAGCCTTTTTGCTGCTTCCACAAGAAATAGAAAGTATTAGAATGCTGATTATTGAAGTAAATTGATATATTTTATATTTCATAACTATTTTTGAATCTGTGTAAATCTGTGTAATCTGTGGCAAAAAACTTTATGTATATTTGCGTTAATTATAAATTACAAACCTTGAATTTAGAATATTTCATAGCCAAAAGATTAATTGCTGCTAAAAGCTATAAAAGTAGTATTTCTTCGCCAATTATAAAAATTGCGATTACGGCAATTGCCATCGGAATTATTATGATGATTATGGCAGTGGCGACAGGTGTTGGGCTTCAAGATAAAATTCGAGAGAAAGTTTCTGCTTTTAACGGACACATTATTGTTTCTAATTTCGACGACAATCAATCGCAAGTTACCACTGAACCAATATCTATTAATCAGAGTTTTTATCCTAAGTTTAAAAATGTAGAAGGCATCAGTCATGTGCAAGCAGTTGCAAGTAAAGCCGGAATCATTCGCACAGAAAAAGCTTTCGAAGGAATTATATTTAAAGGTGTTGGAAAAGATTATAATTTCACCAATCTTGAAGAATATTTGGTCGATGGCAAAATTCCAAATCTAAAATCCGAATTAAATACCGAAGTTTTAATTTCAGAATATTTAGCTAAACGACTGCAATTAAAGGTAGGCGATAAGTTTCTAACCTTTTTTATGAAAGAAAACGGAAAACTTCCCAATAAAAGAAATTTCTTAATTACCGGAATTTTCAATTCAGGCTTTGAAGAATTCGATGCTACATATATAATAGGAGATATTCGCCACGTGCAACTCATTAATAAATGGCAACCAACAGAAGTTGGAGCATTCGAAGTTTTTGTTGAAGATTTTTCAAAAATCAAAGAAAAAGGTGAGGAAGTCTATAAAGAAATTCCACCTACTTATAATAGTATCACCATCGAAGAAAAGTATTATAGTATTTTTGAATGGCTAAAATTGTTCGATTTCAATATTTTGGTTATTCTAATTGTAATGATTGTCGTTGCAACCATCAACATGGCAGTAGCATTATTAGTCCTAATTTTAGAGCGCACCCAAATGATCGGAATTCTAAAAGCCATGGGCGCCAACAATTGGAATGTTCGAAAAATATTTCTGTATAATGCATTTTATTTAATCGCTCGCGGTTTGTTTTGGGGAAATCTAATTGCTATTTCTTTATTGTTAATTCAAAAATATTTCGGAATAATCCAACTTAATCCCGAAAACTATTACGTAAACGAAGCGCCAGTTAGTATTAATTTGCTTCACATAGCATTATTAAATTTAGGAACAGTAATCGTTTGTTTATTGGTATTATTGATTCCATCTTACATAATCACCAAAATTTCACCAGTAAAAGCAATACGTTTCGATTAATATTTAGAAGCACACGTTTTAATTCCATAAAGACTGATAGTCCCGCTGTCCACTATATCTTTTGAAACCTAACAGGTTTTTGAAAACCTGTTAGGTTTGTAAAAGGATGCCGTTCCCATCGGGGCTAATCAAGACGTATAGTATTCCAAATAACCATCCCACTGGCTCGCAAGACGAGCACAACTTTCTCGCCATGCGAGCACTAATCCCTCGCAAAGCGAGCTGTCATTCCGAAGAGTAGGAATCTCCTGCGCAGCAGGCTACTGCTTAACGCAGTTAAGCCCACAACCCACCGAACCACTTTTATGAACTTTTCCCACACTATATACAAGTAACAAAAAGCTTCTATGTCTTATATGTTTAACAAACAAATGTACAATAGAAGGTGTTCCCTTTAAAGGGGGTTAGGGGGATGTTTCGCAATACACAATCCCTTTTATGAACTTTTTCCACATTATATATAAGTAACAAAACACTTCTATGTCTTATATGTTTAACAAACAAATGCACAATAGAAGGTGTTCCCCCTTTGAAGGGGGCTAGGGGGATGTAAAAAACTTTCGAATATTAAATCCTTGTTATCAGAGAGTTAAGAAAAACATCAAAAAAAACATTAAAAAAAGAATGAAAAAGGCTTGTGGGAACAAAAAAGATTTCTACTTTTGCACCCGCATTAGAGCAGAAGTTCATACACAAACTGAGAATTAAACGGATCAAAAAAACTTTAAAAAAAGTTGAAAAAAGATTTGGATAATAGAAAGTAAAGGTAGTATCTTTGCCGACCCGAAACGAAAGAATTGGGGGAGTGCAAGTTCTTAAAAATATTGGGTAAGTGGTCGAGAAAAAATAATCAAAAAATTTTTTCAAAAAAGCTTGCCAGATTAAAAAAGAGTTGTACTTTTGCACCCGCTTTGAGACACAAGCGAAGATAAAAAGAGAATGACACGTTCATAGACATATTGAATTGACAGCACAAATTTGTAGCAATACAAGTTTGAAAATTAAGAGAGAGTAAGATTTTTCGAATAACATTGAAAGACTAGCGACTTTAATCGAAACATAGTTAGATTTATCTAACAACAATATACGATGAAGAGTTTGATCCTGGCTCAGGATGAACGCTAGCGGCAGGCCTAACACATGCAAGTCGAGGGGTAGAGTTCTTCGGAACTTGAGACCGGCGCACGGGTGCGTAACGCGTATGCAATCTACCTTGTACAGGGGAATAGCCCAGAGAAATTTGGATTAATGCCCCATGGTATTATAGAGTGGCATCACTTTATAATTAAAGTTCCAACGGTACAAGATGAGCATGCGTCC
>JBILST010000197.1:0-4620 GCA_044371865.1 Flavobacterium sp. | reverse complement strand
TTAAATTAGTTGCATTGGCTCCAATGGCAAAAATTCCTGCTATAGCAAAAACACCTATGATTTTCCCAAGTTCTTTGAATTCTTTATTTTTTACTACCATTACGATGTAATACACCGCAATTATCAGTAATAATAACAACAAATAATACGTCATTTGGAAGTGATTCGCATTGATTTCTAACGCTGCTGCAACCATAGTAAGCAATCCACCAATGATATATTTTCTTTGAAAAACCAATAAAACTCCGGCAACTACCATTGGCATATAGGCAATTGCATGTGCTTTAGCATTGTGTCCAACACCTAAAATGATAATCAAATAAGTTGATAATCCAAAGGCTAAAGCACCGAAGAAAGCTTTTAAAGGATCTACTTTCAAGACCATTAACAAAACATAAAACCCTAAGAAATATAAAAATAAATAATCCGCAGGGCGAGGAAGAAAGCGTAAAGCATCATCTAACATTCCAATAACATCGTTTGGATATTTGGCTCCTAATTGATAAGTTGGCATTCCTCCAAAAGCACTATTAGTCCAATAAGGCTCTTCCCCTGTTTCTTTTCTGAAATCGATTTGTTCTTTTGCCATTCCGGTATATTGAACAATATCGGATTGAAAAATTTTATTTCCTTGTAAAACTGGGTAAAAATAAATTAGTGAAACCAAAATAAATCCTACTAAAACTAATAAATGAGGATAAAATGCTTTTATGTTTTTCATAAGTATACTTGTAAATAGGGTGCTAAAGTAATTAAAAAAAGGATATTGTTAAAATATCCTTACAGCTATTGAATCGTATTCAATTATTTTATTTCTTCATAATCAATGTATTCCCCTACCTCTTTTTTAGGCTTAGGAGTTGAAGTACTTGCTTGAGAAGCATTACTTTGTTGTGCTTGTTGTTGTTTGTATTGTTCTTGCATTTTTTCTTGCATCTTATTTACCGCCTTTTGCATTAAAATAGGGGCAAATATTCGCATTAAAAACTTGAACAAATAATAAAACAGAATAATGTAAAATATAACTTTTACAGTTCCTGTAATTGAAGCCATTTCCATGCTATAAAATTTTAAAGTTCAAAAATACAGTTATTGGTCGGTAAAACTTCAAATTTATTTCTTAAAATTATGATAAAATAACTATTTTTGGACATAAATCATTTTTCATGAAATCACTTCATACACTTTTTGCATTGACAATTGTAAGTATTTGTCAAATTTCTTATGCTCAGTTTACAGATGAAATTAATTCTAATCGTCCTGGAAAATCAATGATGGCTTTTGCGGTTGGTAAAAAAATTATTCAAACCGAAACTGGCGTAACTTATGTATCGGAAGACCATAATACACTAAACTATCAAGCTAAAGGTTTTGTGGGTGAATTAGCAATCAGATACGGATTTTTGAAAGAAGAACTAGAAATTATAGGCGAAATTCAATACCAAAAAGACAACTTGACTTCAGGAAGTTATGAAGAAGGCAGAAGCGGTCTTAAGCAATTGACTTTAGGAGCTAAATATTTAATTTATGATCCATTTAAAAATTTCGAAGACAAACCTAATTTGTATAGTTGGAAGGCTAACCATCGTTTTAAATGGAGACAATTTATTCCAGCTTTTTCAATGTACGCTGGAGGAAATTTCAATGTTGGTGACAACCCTTTTAATTATGCGCCTGTTGGATTAGAAGAACCAAGTTTTAGTCCGAAAGTGACTGCAATTGCTCAAAACCACTTTGGAAGCCACTGGGTATTAGTAACTAACTTATCGTATGATAAAATTGGAACCGATTTTGCTAGTATAAATTATGTAGTAACTCTTACCCGAGGATTTAACGCACAATGGTCTGGATTTATTGAAAACCAAGGCTACATGGGCGATTATTATAGTGATGGTATATTACGATTTGGTGCTGCTTTTTTGTTTGATAAAAACATGCAGGTTGATGCGTCAATTGGAAAAAACATAAAAGATACGCCAGGGATTTTAAATGCAGGAATAGGTTTTTCATGGCGTTTTGCAGATCAATATGAAGAAGTTCAAATTGCAAAACCAGGAACTGAAACCAAGACCGATAAAAAAATGAAGAAAAAAGGAGAAAAAGAAGCGAAGAAAAGAAAAGATGCCGTAGAATAAAATGATAACAATTAAAGAAGCACTTACCAAAAAAGAAATGAAAGATTACGTGATGTTTTCTTTCGAATTATATAAAAATAACCCGTACTGGATACCTCCCATTATTGCTGAAGAGCTTGAAACTTTTGATAAAACAAAAAATCCAGCACTTCAAACTGCAGAAGCCCATTTTTATTTAGCCTATAAAGACAATAAGATTGTAGGTAAAATTGCGGCAATTATAAATTGGGAAGAAGTAAATTTATTAGGAAAAAGAAAAGCTCGTTTTGGATGGTTTGATGTGATTGATGACATTGAAGTTACCAAAGCGTTGTTGGAAAAAGTAGAAGAACTAGGAAAAAAGCACCAAATGGATCACATGGAAGGCCCAATTGGTTTTTCAAACTTAGATAAAGTTGGTATATTGACGGAAGGTTTTGACCAAATGGGCAATATGATTACTTGGTATAGTTTACCATATTACAAAGAGCATTTTGAACAATTAGGCTTCGTAAAAGAAAAAGAATACATTGAAAGTACTTTCTCATTTAGTAATATTGACCCAACACAATTTACAAAATTTAGTTCACTTGTAAAACAAAGATATGAATTGCGAAGTCTTAACTTTACAAAGACAAAAGACATCATGCCTTATGTGGACAAAATGTTTGATTTGTTTAATGAAACGTATTCAAAATTACAATCATTTGTACCTATTAACGGTATTCAAAAAGAATATTTTAAAAAGAAATACATTAGTTTTATAAATCCTGAATTTATTAAATTCATAATGGATAAAAACGACAATATGATAGCTTTTGCTATAGTAATGCCTGGATTTTCACAAGCACTCAAAAAAGCTAATGGAAAACTATTCCCTTTTGGATTTTATCATTTGCTTCAAGCTAGAAAACATTCAAAAGAAGTAGTTTTTTATCTTATTGGAGTTACTCCTGAATATCAAAGTAAAGGTGTTACAGCAATAATTTTTGATGAATATTATAAAATTTGTCAAGCCAAAGGCATCGATACATGTACTAGAACACCTGAATTAGAAGAAAATCATGCCATTCATAATTTATGGAAAAACTTCAATACAAAAATCAACAAACGTAGAAGAACATATAAAAAAGAACTATAAAAAAAGGGATTCCAATTGGAATCCCTTTTTTGTTATCTATAAAGGATGATTTACTCTACATTTTGAACACTTGCCTCTGCAATTTTTGCATACGTTCCGTTTACCAATTTCTCACGAATAGCTTCAAAAGCTGCTAAAGTTTCAGAAATATCTTCTAAGGTATGAGATGCCGTAGGAATCATTCTTAATAAGATAATTCCTTTAGGAATAACTGGATACACTACAATTGAAAGGAAAATACCGTAATTTTCACGCAAATCGTTTACCATTATCATCGCTTCTGGAATAGAACCTTCTAAATAAACTGGTGTAATACATGTATTGGTATCTCCAATATTAAATCCTTTTTCTTTTAAACCGTTTTGTAATGCATTTACATTAACCCACAATTTATCTTTAATTTCAGATGAATTACGCAACAATTCTAAACGTTTTAACGATCCAATTGTTTGAATCATCGGCAACGCTTTTGCAAACATTTGCGAACGTAAATTATATTTTAAATAATCGATAATATCTTTATCTGCAGCTACGAAAGCACCAATATTAGCCATTGATTTTGCAAAAGTTGAAAAATACACATCAATTCCGTCTTGACAACCTTGCTCCTCACCTGCTCCAGCACCTGTTTTACCAAGTGTACCAAAACCATGTGCATCGTCAACTAATAAACGGAAATTGTATTTTTCTTTCATTGCTACAATTTCTTTCAATTTACCTTGTTGTCCTCGCATTCCAAAAACGCCTTCGGTAATAAATAAGATTCCTCCACCTGTTTCAGCAGCCAATTTTGTTGCGCGTTGCAAGTTTTTCTCCATGCTTTCGATGTCGTTGTGCTTGTAAGTAAAACGCTTTCCACTATGCAAACGTACACCATCAATAATACACGCATGCGCATCAACATCATAAACAATTACATCATTTCTTGTAACCAAAGCATCAATGGTTGACATAATTCCTTGGTAACCAAAATTTAACAAATAAGCCGATTCTTTCATTACGAAAGCAGCCAATTCTTGTTCTAATTGTTCGTGATATTTTGTATGACCACTCATCATACGAGCGCCCATTGGGTAAGCCGCTCCATATTGCATTGCAGCCTCTGTATCTGCTTTTCTAACTTCTGGATGATTTGCTAATCCTAAATAATCATTTAAACTCCAGTTTAAAATATCTTTTCCTTGAAATTGCATTCTTGGTCCTAATTCTCCTTCTAGTTTAGGGAATACAAAATATCCTTCTGCTTGTGAAGCCCATTTTCCTAACGGACCTTTATTGTTTTGAATTCTTTCGAATAAATCTTTTACCATGATATAAATAGGTGTTAAAAACGATGCAAAAGTATAAAGAAAAAAGTTTTTATTA
>JBILST010000219.1:0-3939 GCA_044371865.1 Flavobacterium sp. | reverse complement strand
TTTTTTTGATAAAATTATATATAATAATTATCTAATAAGAATAAAATCTCTTGGATGTAAATTAATAGATTCAAAGGTAAATGATGGCGAAATTACAAAAACATACCAAGGATTAACTACAACAATCAAAATAACAATAGGCACTAGACAAAATGATTTTAATAGTACATATACATTTTATAATTTTTTCATTGTTAGTAACGAAGACTATAATACAAATTACAACTCAGAATTAACAAAAGAAGAATTCTATGTTAATGATGATAATAACTCTGAAATTACGATAGGTGAAGGACGAGAAATGAGTGAATATGAAATTGCAGAAGCTAATTATTTAATTAATTCCAAAAATAATACTGTAGTCAATAAAAAATACTTCATAGGTAAATGGATTGATGAATATTCAAATTTTACTTTTTTTGAAAATGGTGATTTAATCATAAATTACAATTATGGAGATAAAACGAAAACCAAGTGGAAGTTCATAAATAATGAATTATTAGTAGATTTAAACGGAAATAATAATTTTATCAAGTATAACATAATAAATAATGACTCAAAATCATTTGATTACACAATTGAGGAAAACTCTACAATTTATAAAGCTTATAAAATAAAATAACAAATTATAAAAATTTAAAAAACTATCTGTATGAAATATTTAATTATTATTAGTATATTCTTTTTAAATCTAATTCATTCCCAAAACAACGAAAACAACTTAAAATCAGCTGTTAATCTATATATATCTGGAGAATTCAATAAATCGATATCAGAACTTGATGAATTAGAAAAAACTGACACTATAAATCTCAATAAAATTTTATATTTCAAGGGTTTAAATTTTTTAGAATTAAAAAAAAACACCGAAGCTTTAATGATATTTGATAAAAACAAATTATTGTATCCAAATTCTATTATTTCACATATAGGTAAAGGACAATATTACTTAAAATCTGAAGAATTCGATAAAGCCGTTTATGAATTCACGAAAGCTATAGAAATAGATTACAATTATGAACTAGCACATTATTATAGAGCTGAATCCTATTTTAATAAATTTGATTATAAAAATGCAGTAACTGATTATACTAATGCAATTTCATTTAACAGTGAAGATTCTGATTATTATTTAAATAGGGCTATTTGTTACTACTATCTAGATGAAATTGAAAAATCATGTAAAGATTATAAATATGCTCTAAAGTTAGATGCATCAATTTCAGAAAAAATAAATTTAAAAATTTGCGATTAAGAAACAACTCCTCGATTTTACAATGCAATATTTTCAAAAATAAATCAAGAAACCACTTTAAAAGTGGTTTTCTTTTTTTTCAAAAATCCCTTCCAATAAAGTTTGACTATTTTAAGAAGTATAACTACTTTTGCACCACGAAAACAACAACACTTATCTGAGACTTATTCAGATACAACAACACAACACCATGAACACAACAAAAAAAATTGCTTCGGCATTGATTTCTGTATTTGACAAAAACGGTTTAGAACCTATTGTTAAAGCGCTTCACCAAAACAATGTAACCATTTATTCTACCGGCGGAACTGAAACTTTTATTAAAGATTTAGGTATTCCTGTTGTCGCTGTAGAAGATATTACGGCTTTCCCAGAAATTTTAGGCGGAAGAGTAAAAACCTTGCATCCAAAAATCTTCGGTGGTATTTTAAACCGTCAAGACCATGCGGGTGATGTGGAGCAAATGAAAGAATTCAACATTCCGCAAATCGATTTAGTGATTGTGGATTTGTATCCGTTTGAAAAAACCGTTGCTTCTGGTGCTGGAGAACAAGATATTATCGAGAAAATCGATATTGGTGGTATTTCTTTAATTAGAGCGGCTGCTAAAAACTTCAAAGACACGGTAATTGTTCCTTCAGTTGAGCAATATGCGCCCTTTTTGAATTTCTATACTGAAAATAACGGTGCTACCACTTTAGAAAACAGAAAATTATTAGCTTCAAGAGCTTTTAATGTTTCTTCACATTATGATTCGGCTATTTTTAACTACTTCAATCACGTTTTTGAAGAACCAGTTTTAAAAATCAGCGAGCAAAACGGAAACGTATTGCGTTATGGTGAAAATCCACATCAAAAAGGATTTTTCTATGGCGATTTTGATAAAATGTTTACCAAAGTTCACGGAAAAGAATTGTCGTACAACAATTTATTAGACGTTGATGCGGCTGTGAATTTGATGAACGAATTTAAAGGAGATAATCCAACTTTTGCGATTTTAAAACATAATAACGCATGTGGTTTAGCAACGAGAAATACGATGAAAGAAGCGTATTTAGATGCTTTAGCAGGTGACCCAACTTCGGCTTTTGGAGGTGTTTTAATTGCGAATGGAAAAATTGATGTCGCTACAGCGAATGAAATCAACCAATTGTTCTGCGAAGTGGTAATTGCTCCGGCTTACGACCAAGAGGCGATTGATATTTTAGAAGAAAAGAAAAACAGAATTATCTTAATCCAAAACGAAGTGGAATTGCCGCAAACAACCGTTCGTACTTGTTTAAACGGAGTTTTAGTACAAGATAAAGACAATGTTACTGATTCAAAAGAGCATTTAAAAACAGTTACAACGGCAGTTCCAACAGCAGAAGAAATTGAAGATTTATTATTTGCTTCGAAAATTTGTAAACACACAAAATCAAACACGATTGTATTTGCAAAAAACAAACAATTATGTGCTTCTGGAACAGGACAAACTTCAAGAGTAGATGCTTTACGCCATGCAATTGAAAAAGCAACTTCATTTGAATTTGATTTAACTGGAGCTGTGATGGCAAGTGATGCGTTTTTCCCTTTTCCAGACTGTGTAGAAATTGCAAACAAAGCTGGAATCACAGCGGTGATTCAGCCAGGAGGTTCTATAAAAGACGAATTAAGTATTACGTATTGTAACGCCAATAATATGGCGATGGTATTCACTGGAATTCGTCATTTTAAACACTAATATTTACTCAAATTAACATAATTCAAAAGCGTATTAAAATATTATTTTTTAATACGCTTTTATTTTGAATTATTCCAGATTATTTTTATAATTTTGCGAGTTGAATACTATCATTCATAAAACTCTAAATACTACTCAAACTTATGGGATTTTTTGATTTCATGACCGAGGACATCGCTATCGACCTTGGTACCGCAAACACCCTAATCATTCACAATGACAAAGTTGTGATTGATAGTCCATCTATTGTAGCCAGAGACCGAATTACAGGAAAAATTATTGCTGTAGGTAAGGAAGCTAACATGATGCAAGGTAAAACCCATGAAAACATTAAAACCATTCGTCCTTTAAAAGATGGAGTTATCGCTGACTTTGATGCTTCAGAGCAGATGATTAAAATGTTTATTAAAAGTATTCCGGCATTAAAGAAGAAATTATTTACGCCAGCACTTCGTATGGTGATTTGTATTCCTTCTGGAATTACCGAAGTGGAAATGCGTGCGGTAAAAGAATCCGCTGAGCGTGTAAACGGAAAAGAAGTATACTTAATTCATGAGCCTATGGCGGCTGCAATTGGTATCGGTTTAGATATCATGCAACCTAAAGGAAATATGATTGTAGATATAGGTGGCGGAACAACAGAAATTGCGGTTATTGCATTAGGTGGAATTGTTTGTGATAAATCGGTTAAAATTGCCGGAGACGTTTTTACAAATGACATCATTTATTACATGAGAACGCAACACAATTTATTTGTTGGAGAAACTACTGCTGAAAAAGTAAAAATTCAAATTGGCGCAGCCATGGAAGATTTAGACAGCCCACCAGAAGATATGGCAGTTGACGGTAGAGATTTATTAACAGGTAAACCAAAACGTGTTGATGTATCGTACCGAGAAATCGCAAAAGCACTAGATAAATCGATTCAACGTATTGAAGATGCGGTTATGGAAACCTTATC
>JBILST010000050.1:0-11510 GCA_044371865.1 Flavobacterium sp. | reverse complement strand
TATTTATAACACCGGTATTTACTTAGCAGGTGGAGGTTCGATGCTAAGAGGTTTAGACAAACGAATATCTATGAAAACAGATTTACCTGTTTACATCGCAGAAGACCCTTTAAGAGCCGTTGTAAGAGGAACGGGAATGACCTTAAAGAACATCAACAAATACAAAGGAATCCTGATTAAATAAAAAATAGCACATGCAGCAAATAATTAATTTTATCATAAAAAACAGCTATAGATTGCTGTTTTTGCTGCTTTTGGGCTTCTCATTTTCTTTGGTTGTAAAGTCGCATTCTTACCACCGTAGTGAATATGTTAATTCGGCTAATGCGGTTACAGGCGCCTACTATGAGAAAGTAAATGAAGTAAATGAGTATTTCAGTTTAAAACAAAAAAACAAAGACCTTGCATCAGAGAACGCTTTATTAAAAAAATTACTTTTTAATAAAAAAGATACCATTTTAACAACAAAAACTCTTTTTAGAAACGACCTTAATAATTACAATGTGGTGGTTTCAAAAGTTGTAAAAAACTCTTTTAACTCGCGTGAAAACTATATTACTATCAATACTGGAAAAAATGGTGGCATTGAAGTTGACATGGGTGTTGTAAATGATAAAGGAATTGTTGGCTTAATTGAAAAAACATCTCCTGACTTTGCTACAATTCAAAGTGTTTTAAATACTAAATCAAAAATCAATGCTAAAATTAAAAATTCAAATCACTTTGGATCTTTAATTTGGGACGGACGCAATGTAGGTTTTGCGCAATTAATTGATGTACCAAGATTAGCTTCTCTAAAACACGGAGATTCAATTGTAACTGGTGGAAATTCTGATATTTTTCCTGAGAATATTCCTATTGGTAAAATTGATAAAATTTATATTGATAAAAAAACGAATTATTACACCATCAATATTCGTTTATTCAACGACATGACATCGCTTGGCTATGTATATGTGATTGAAAATAAGAGAAAAAAAGAAAAAAAACAATTAGAATTAGAAACCACAGCACCTAAAAAATAGTGAATAACAACATTTTAAATAGCATCCGATTTGTAGTTTTTTTACTGCTTCAGATTTTAATATTTAACAATATTAATCTGTTTGGGTATTTAAACCCTTATCCTTATGTGTTATTTATATTATTATTCCCTGTTAACAGTAACAAAAACGTTTTGTTATTAAGCAGTTTTTCCATGGGAATTCTTTTAGACATGTTTTGTAATTCGGGAGGTATTCACACCATGGCATCTTTAATTTTAGCTTACATAAGACCATCGCTTTTTAAATTTGCATTTGGATTGAGTTACGAATATCAAACCGTAAAAATTGCTGATAAAATTTCACCTGAGCGAATTACTTTATTGCTATTAGCTATTTTTATTCATCATTTTATTTTATTCTTTTTTGAATATTTCAGATTCGATTTATTACTTACAATATTATCTAGATCCTTAACAAGTACTTTATTTACGTTTATTATATGTTTGCTAACCATTTATTTAATTAAGCCAAGCAATAGACGATGAGAAAAGCTGTTTTACCCGCCGTTATCATTATTACTTCACTTCTTCTGATTGTTCGAATTTTCTATCTTCAAGTTATTGATGAAAATTTAAAACTGCAATCAGAAAATAATGCCATTAAAAAAGTATTTGATTTTCCCGAAAGAGGTTATATCTATGACCGAAATGGCAAACTTTTAGTTGCCAATCAGCCGTCGTATGATATCATGGTAGTGCCTAGAGAAATTAAAGATATAGACACAACCGAATTTTGTAATTTACTTCACATAACAAAGGAGTTTTTTATTAAAAAAATTGAAAAGGCTAACGTATATAGTCCAATATTACCTTCTGTTTTCTTATCACAGTTAAACAAAGCAGAATATGCAGCCTTTCAAGAAAAAGAAAGAAAATTTGAAGGTTTTTATACCCAAAAACGTTCGTTGCGTGACTATCAAGTAAAAGAAGGCGCCAACATTTTTGGATTCATTACACAGGTTAACGAAGCTATTTTAAACAAAAAAAAATACTACAATAGTGGAGATTTAATAGGAAAACAAGGTGTTGAACAACAATACGAAGAAATATTAAGAGGTGTAAAAGGAGTAAAATATTTACTTCGCGACAAGCACAATAAAATTATTGGTCCTTATAAAAAAGGTCAATTTGATACCATTGCGCAACAGGGAAAAGACTTAACCCTAACCATTGACCATGCGTTACAAAAATATGGTACTGAGTTAATGATTAACAAAAGAGGAGGAATTGTTGCCATTGAACCTAAAACAGGGGAAATTTTGGCTCTAGTTTCAGCTCCAACGTTCGATCCTGCTTTATTAGTTGGAAGACAACGTTCAAAAAACTATACCGCTTTATACAACGACTCAATTGCAAAACCATTGTATGACAGAGGCTTACAAGCAACTTATCCGCCAGGATCGCCATTTAAAATTGTAACAGGATTAATCGGATTACAAGAAGAAGTTATTGATGAACAAAGCACTTTTTACTGTAATCACGGTGCTAATTTTGGACGTTTTATGAAATGCCATTGCGGATTACACACTTTACAATTAAATAACGGTACTTACAAATCATGTAACAGTTACTTTGGTAACACCTATAAAAGAACCATTGAAAAATACAAAGATTCATACTATAGTGTTGACAATTGGGCAAATCATGTTAAAAGTTTTGGATTAGGGCAATTTTTAGGAACAGACATGCCTATTGGCTCAAAAGGGTTAGTACCCGATTCAAAGATGTATAAAAGAATGTACAATGGTGCAAAAATTAGAAGTTCTTACATTATATCTAACTCTATTGGACAAGGAGAAGTATCAACTTCAACGATTCAATTAGCAAATATGATGGCTGTTGTAGCAAATAAAGGCTATTATTACACACCTCACATCGTTAAAAAAATAAAAGGTCAAGTCTTAGATAAAAAATTTACAACAAAGCACTACACAACCATTGATAAGCAATATTTTGATCCAATGATTCAAGGATTATCTGATGTTTACAAAGTAGGAACCGCTTGGAATTTAAAGGTTGAAGGATTAGATATTTGTGGTAAAACCGGTACCGCAGAAAATAAAATTAGGGTTGCAGGAAAAACATACCAACTAAAAGACCATTCTATTTTTGTAGCTTTTGCTCCAAGAGAAAACCCAACAATAGCAATTGCAGTAGTAGTTGAAAATGGATATTGGGGAAATAGATGGGCAGGTCCGATTGCCACTTTAATGGCTGAAAAATATATTACAGGGAAAATTACTCGAAAAGATTTAGAAACTACAATGCTGAATGGTAGTTTATTAGAAGAATACAAAAAAATTGAAAATATTATTTTTCAGAGAAAAGTGGACCCAACTAAAGTTCAAGATTCTTTAAACAAAGTAAAAGTTGAAATTAGCGAAGCCAAAAAAGAAGAGGAAGAAAACTAAATGAAAAATCAAAGCGTAGGAAATAGAATCGACTATATCTCCATATTACTTTACATCGTATTAGTAATCATGGGCTGGATGACTATATATTCTGCTTCTTTACCATTAGAAGAAACTTCTATTTTTGATATTTCTCAAATATATGGAAGACAGATGTTATTCATTGGTCTAACTATTCCACTTATATTTATAATATTATTTGCTGATGCTAAGATATTTGAACGATTGTCGTTTGTTTTTTATAGTTTAGGAATCATACTTTTACTAGGATTATTTGTTTTTGGGGTTACCAAAAAAGGACAAACCAATTGGTATCAATTTGGAGGTTTTGGTTTTCAGCCATCAGAATTTGTTAAAACAGCTACAGCTCTATTATTAGCAAAATACCTAAGTTATTCGCAAATTAATTTAAAATTTACCAAACATCAAATCATTGGATTAGCAATTGTTGGACTTCCAATTCTTCTAATATTAATGCAACCCGATGCTGGTAGTGCCATGATATTTGTATCATTAATCTTTGTTTTAAACAGAGAAGGATTACCTAGTTGGTATTTCTTTTCTGGAATAATTGCAATTGCCTTGTTCTTTTTATCTCTTGTAATACAACCTATATACTTAGTTTCTGTTCTTTTTGTAATTATGATCATTCATTATATTTTCAACAGAAAGATATCTAGAAACCCAATTGTTTATGGATTGCTTTACTTAGTTATGACAGGATTTTCGTATTCTGTAAGCTATGTTTATGATAGTGTTTTAGAACCTCATCAAAAAGACCGAATTAATGTATTAATTGGCGATGATGTAGACATGAAAAGAGAAGGTTACAACTTAAATCAGTCTATGATTGCTATTGGTTCTGGAGGATTACTAGGTAAAGGATATTTAGAAGGAACACAAACTAAAGGTGGATTTGTTCCAGAACAACACACGGATTATATTTTCACAACTGTAGGTGAAGAATGGGGATTTATTGGAAGTATAACGGTAATTCTTTTATTTGTTGCCTTGTTTTTAAGAATCATCTATTTAGCCGAAAATCAGAAAACAAAATTCAGTAGGGTCTACGGTTATTGTGTGGCAACTTATTTATTCACCCATTTCTTTGTAAATATCGCCATGTTAATTAAGTTATTCCCAACCATTGGGGTCCCTCTACCCTTTTTCTCATATGGAGGTTCGAGTTTGTGGGCGTTTACAATTTTGCTTTTTATTTTTATTAAATTAGATGCTAATAAAGTAAATGAGTGGTAATTAAAAACTCCATTTTTTATAATCAGATTTAGATTCTAATTGATTTTCAATTTCGTCAGACAAATTAGGATAAAAATCAATTCCAGTCATTTTTTCTATTTCATCAACCGAAACTACAAACTCATATAAAGGTTGATTTGAATTTTCATGGGGTACTAAAAAACCAATCATTTGAGTACCATCTTTTGATAAAAGTACTTTATAAAAATAATTAGGAACTGAAACCTTCTCTTTTCCTATAGTTTTCAAATCATCTGTTAAAACACCTCCTGTAACAACATACAAACCTTCCTTTGCAGTTGCCCAATAGCGAATTTTATCTTCCAATCGATTCCAAACCCCTGAATTAAATTCATGTTCTTGCGGACTAATATTAGAGGTGAAAAAAGTTTCTTCAAATGATTCGTAAGATTCTTTTCTATCTCCCGCGGGACATAAATGACCCTTGTCATAACCCGATTTTTTGTAGTTTCTCCAATCGGCAGAAGCTGATTTTACCAGAGGATCTTGTGTGAAAAAAGGTCTGTCAAAATGGGTTGAATTTATATCATCAACATCTAAATAATAAGCCACCCACTCACTTTGCTCATGTGCTTCAGAATAAGAAAAAACATAAGCAGAGCGGTGATAAATAGCATTTGTAGTAGAAGTTGGTGAAAAATCAAATTCAGTTCTAACATTAGCATCATTCGAAGTAAAATCATCAACTTCATTTACCAATTGATTACTTTCTCTACAAGAAGTAAAGAGTAATACTAAAAAAAACAAAACGAATTTAATCATCGTATAACTTATAATTCATTAAACTAAAAAAGTCCCTAATTAAAGGGACTTTGTAAATTAATTCATGCTTAATTTTTGCGTGAAACTTTTACCTTTTGTGAGTAATTTTATATCTGAAATAACATTTAAAGTTTCCTCGATATAAATATCTTTCTGCATTTCTTCATGCCAACGCTCTCTTTTTTGCTTTAATAAAGTATCTTTTTCAAACAAAGCTATTTCGTCAGGTAATGAAACAAATTGAAACTTATTATTGTAATCTGAAATTGCTTTAAACTTTTTAATTTTAGCATCTGTAGCATTAATTTCGTTATTAAAATCATTTAAATTTAAACTAAAAACATTCTCGTCTTTACGTTCAAAAATCCATTTTGCATTTTCGTCAATTAAATTAAATGTTGGATTAGCAGCAATTCTTTTCTTGCTATTAGCAATAACATTATCATAATTAATTTGAAGAGGCTCATATTTTGCTGGCGCTATCTTATCCCAAGGCAAAGCACTTTCCTCGTCACGTTCGCCCATATCTAAATAAGCAAATCGATCAGGAAAAACGATATCACTTTTAACTCCTTCTCTTTGGGTTGAACCACCATTAATTCTATAAAACTTTTGAATTGTAGTTTTTAAAGCTCCTAAATCACCAAAAGAATTACCTCTAATAAATTGATTTAAATCGATAACATTTTGAACCGTACCTTTCCCATAAGAATGATTACTTCCAACCACAATACCTCGTTTATAATCTTGAATTGCTGCAGCAAAAATTTCAGAAGCTGAAGCTGAAAAATTATTAATCATTACTACTAATGGTCCATCATACTGTACTTTTTTATCAGGGTCTGGTAAAATTTCAGGACTTCTGCCAGGCGCCTTAACTTGTACAACTGGTCCCTCTGGAATAAATAATCCAACCATTTTAACTACCGTTTCTAAAGAACCTCCACCATTATCTCTTAAATCCATTATAAGACCGTCGATATTTTGTGCTTTCAGTTTTTCAACTTCTAAAGCGACATCCTTAAAGGCATCTCTATTAAGTTTATTTTCAAAACTAATATAAAATTTAGGTAAATAAATAATCCCATATTTTTTACCATCTTTCATTACTATACTAGATTTCGCAAAAGTTTCTTCCGTTTCAACTTCGTCTCTAATAATTGAAATTACCTTAATAAAACCATCAACTTTTTTAACCGTTAAGCGAACTTCCGTTCCTTTTGGTCCTTTAATTTTCTTCACGACGTCGTCTAAACGCATTCCTGCAATATCAAGAGGTTCTTCTTTTCCTTGAGCAACTTTTAAAATTAAATCACCGGCTTCTAACTCTTTTCCTCTCCATGCAGGTCCACCAGAAATTAATTCAGAAACTTCAACACCAGATTCTTTCTTTTGTAAACGAGCGCCTATTCCTTGGAAAGTTCCACTCATGCTAACATCAAATTTTTCTTTGTCGTCAGGAGAAAAATAAAACGTATGCGGGTCAAATCGCTCCACTATAGAATTTAAGAAAATAGCATACCAATCATCTCTATCTAATTCCTTTTCAATAAAATCAAAATATTCGTTTAAAGATTTTAAAGAATTTTCACGAACTTCTTTTTCAATTACATCAAAACTTTTTACTTGATATTTAGCATCATCTTTCTTTTTATCTTCTTCAAGCTTTTGTTTATCTGAAATGGTAGAAAGTGCCGATAACTTTAATTGTTTTCTCCATCGATCCATCAACTCTGCCTTATTTTTACTGTAAGGTAGTTTATCATAGTCGACATTGATGGTTTCTTGCAAAGTAAAATCGAATGGTTTACTTAAAACATCTTCATAAATAGCTCTTGATTCTTTCATTCTTTGTAACAAACGTTCATTTGTTAAATTAAAAAATGAAATGTCTTTATTCTTAATCATATCATCGATAGAAGTTTCATATTTACTGAACTCATTCATATCGCTTTGTAGAAAAAAGCGTCTTGTAGGATCAAGATTATCTAAATATTTTTTATATACTTTTTTAGAAAAATCATCATTTAACTCCACAGGACTATAATGCCCTTTTTCTAAAACAAAGGCCAACAACTCCAATAAAAGTTTATCTTTTTCAGGATCTTCTTTTTTTTCACTAGGAATAAAACTCCACAGTATTGCTGATAAAGCAGTTACCAACAATATAACCTTATAATTTCTTTTCATAAATTCAACTATTCGTTTCATTGAAAAATTTTCAACTAAATTACACAAAAAATCATGCCACAAGTGTGCAAATTACTATAATTTTTTGTTAAACCAATAAAAAAAAGGATTCAAAAAAAAGGATTCGGCATAAATTATTTAATTTAGCAAAAAATGTAAATATGGCAAGACCTCTAATACTAGTAACAAACGATGATGGCATTGTTGCTCCAGGAATTCGAACTTTAATTGAAGTAATGAAAGAACTTGGAGATGTAGTTGTAGTTGCTCCAGATAGCCCACAAAGCGCAATGGGTCATGCTATTACAATAAACAGTACACTAAAATTAGAAAAAGTAACACTAGATAAAGATCTTTCACAAGAATACAGTTGCAGTGGCACCCCAGTAGATTGTGTAAAAATTGCCGTTAATGAAATTTTAAATAGAAAACCCGATTTGTGTGTATCGGGTATTAATCATGGTTCAAATTCTTCCATTAATGTAATTTATTCGGGTACAATGAGCGCTGCAGTGGAAGCTGGAATCGAAGGAATTCCTGCCATCGGATTTTCGTTATTAGATTATAGTTGGGACGCCAATTTTGAACCTGTAAAAAGTTATGTAAAGCAAATTGCGCAAGGTGTTTTAGAAAAAGGATTACCTGAAGGCGTGATACTAAACGTAAATTTTCCGAAATTAAGTAAAGAAGATATCAAAGGTATTAAAATTTGTCGCCAAGCAAAAGCTATGTGGCAAGAAGAATTTGACAAAAGAACCAATCCGCAAGGGAAAGAATATTATTGGCTAACGGGTAAATTTGTTAATCAAGACAAAGGAACCGATACCGATGAATGGGCGTTAGAAAACGGCTATATTTCTATTGTTCCAGTACAATTTGATTTAACTGCGCATCATGCCATTCAGCAATTGAATGCTTGGGATTTATAAAGAAAAACATAATGAAATCACCACTTAATAACTATTTTGCGTAAGCAAAAAACCATAATTGAAAGGTGATAACCTATGTTACCAATAAAAAATATGATTTAAACATATGAAATATTACATCATAGCAGGAGAAGCTTCTGGCGATTTACATGGTTCCAACTTAATGAAAGCGTTGATTGAAAAAGATCCAACAGCTGAAATTCGTTTTTGGGGTGGCGATTTAATGCAAAATGTAGGCGGAACTTTAGTCAAACACTATCGCGAATTAGCGTTTATGGGTTTTATTGAAGTTATTTTGAACCTAAAAACGATTTTGAATAACATCAAAATTTGTAAAAAAGATATTGAAGCGTTTCAACCCGATGCTATTATTTTTATAGATTATCCTGGTTTTAACATGCGCATTGCTACGTGGGCAAAAGAGCGAAATATCCCAACACATTATTACATTTCGCCTCAAATTTGGGCTTGGAAAGAAAATCGCATCAAGGCAATTAAGCGTGATGTAGATTATATGTACGTGATTCTTCCATTTGAGAAAGATTTTTACGAGAAAAAACATAATTTCCCAGTACATTTTGTTGGACATCCTCTTATTGATGCTATTGCAAACAGAACGGAAGTATCTGATGAAATCTTTAGAAAAGAAAATCAGTTATCTGAAAAACCTATCATTGCTCTTTTACCAGGAAGTAGAAAGCAAGAAATTTCTAAAATGCTTTCTATTATGTTATCGGTAGTAAAAGATTTTCCGGATTACCAATTTGTAATTGCGGGTGCTCCAAGTCAGGAATATGAATTTTACAAAACATTTTTAACGAATGAAAATGTGAAATTTATTTCCAATAAAACCTATGATTTATTGAGTCATTCACATGCTGCTTTAGTAACTTCTGGAACTGCAACTTTAGAAACCGCATTGTTTAATGTACCTGAAGTGGTTTGTTATAAAGGAAGTTACATTTCGTACCAAATTGCCAAACGCATTATTACTTTAAAATACATATCATTAGTCAATTTGATTATGGATAAAGAAGTGGTAAAAGAGTTGATTCAAGAAGAATTGAACACGAAAAATTTAAAAATTGAATTGGAAAAAATTCTGAATTCTGAAAGCCGCACCATTTTATTACAAAATTACGCCGAGTTGAAACAAAATTTAGGCGGGCATGGTGCTAGTCAAAAAACAGCAGAATTGATAGTGAATAGTTTACGGAAATAATCAGATTAAGCGTTGAAAGTATTAAAGTTTCCTTTACTCACCATTACCATTAGTTTTGCGATTGGAATTATTGCAGAATATTATTTGGAATGGACATTTTCTAAGCTTATAACTTTACTTATTTTTTGCTTTGGTGCTTTTTGCTTTCTGTTTTGGAAAAGTAAAAAAGTGTTACTTCAAAATATAAGTTTTGGAATTACTACTTACCTACTTGCTTTTACATTAGGAATGCTGAGTTTTTATGTGCATTCTGATACAAACAATGCGAATCATTACACAAAAAACACTATTGAAGAAACCAATTCTATTCGGGCAATTGTAACTAGTGCTTTAAAACCTAATGCAAAATATAATAAATATTTCATCTCTCTTTCGCATTTTAATGATTCTGTCACTTCGGGAAAAATGTTGCTTTATGTTCCAAAAATCAATACCACAAAAATAAGCACTGGTGATGAAATTTGGTTGAAAAATTCGGTTTATCCCATTCCAAAAGCCTTTAATCCGTATCAATTTGATTATGCGAACTATTTGGAAAAACAAAATGTTTATCATCAAATTTATACTCGTGAAAACCAAATTAAAATCATACAAACTCACAAAAACTTTGATTTTTATATTGAAAAATTAAGAAATAGTCTGAGTAAAAGTTTTGATATTCATCATTTTGAACCCAAAACCAAAGCGATTATTGATGCATTAATTTTAGGGCAACGACTAGAACTAGACAAAGAAACTATTGCCGATTATTCCAATGCGGGTGTAATTCACATTTTAGCAATATCTGGACTTCATATTTCAATTATTTACTTCTTTATTGTTTTCTTATTAAAACCTTTAAAAAGAGTCCGATTTGGAGCCGAAATTCAATTACTTATTGTTTTAGCTATCTTATGGCTATTTGCCTTTCTAACAGGCTTACCGGCTTCAGTTACTAGAGCAGTGACTTTATTTAGTTTTATTAGCATTGGAAACTATTTTAACCAACCCAAAGCGATTTATAATGCTTTAGCCATTTCAGCATTTCTTATATTATTGGTAAATCCCAACGCAATTTTTGATGTGGGTTTCCAATTGAGTTATGCAGCGGTTTTATCCATTGTTTTATTTCAACCGTTTTATAAAAAATTTTATTTTACAGAAAACAAAATTGGCATCTACTTTATTGATACTATTTTGGTTTCATTAGCAGCACAAATAGGCGTTTTGCCTTTGAGCCTGTATTATTTTAATCAATTACCTTTGTTGTTTTTATTAGCTAATTTGATAATAATTCCACTTTCGAGTCTGGTATTAATTGTTGGAATTGTGATTTTACCTTTAAACTATGTTTTTCCTTCGATGGCAGTATTCTTGGGAAATATTCTAGAATTCAGCATTCAATTCATGAACAATTATATTCATTGGATCGCCCAATTTAAAAGTGGAATTATAACGAATATCTCTTTTTCAGGTTGGCTAACGTTTTCAATGTATTTGGTTATTATAGCTTTAATTTATGGGTTGTATCATACGAAAGCAAAAAATGTAAAATATATTTTACTCACGATTTTAATTTTCCAATGCAGTTATATTACAGTTAAATGGAATGAAAACCATCGAAGTGAAATGGTAATTTTTAACGAAAAAGCAACACTAATTGGTATTAAAAATCAAAAAAATGTAATTGCTTT
>JBILST010000196.1:0-4655 GCA_044371865.1 Flavobacterium sp. | reverse complement strand
TTTGAAATCATTACTTACAAACTTAAAGAAATTCAAAAACAGAAGTACAACAAAAAGAATTCGATAACTAAAGAATTTACGAATCAACCTTATGACTTTAAAAATAATTTTCAATCAGGCAAAATTTACATACATACATTATTTAAAAACGACCGCATAAACATTGTAATAGATGGATGTTATTTCAATGAAAATAAGGTCATCCCTATTCTTATTAGTCCATTTGAGAAAATCACAAAAGCTGATAAACTAATTATTGGCATACAGTCCCATTTTATTGAAAAAGAATTCAACCTAAAAATTGATTCGGCTATAGTTGTATTTGGCGAACAACATAAGATAACAAAAGTGAAACTGGCTACTTTTTCAAAAGAAATTAAGAAAACCATTTTGCTTTTAAATAAAACTTTAGAAAACAAAATGCCTCCAATATTTCATAAAAATCCTCATTGTCAAATATGTGAATTTGCTGAATCTTGCCTTGATAAATTAAAGGAAAGAGATGACTTGAGCCTATTAGGAAATTTCAAACCAAAAGAAATTGAACAACAAAATAACAGGGGAATATTTTCAGTAAAACAACTATCATACACATTTAGACCTAAAAAAAATCCATACAGAAGACGAAAATTTCTCCCCGAATTAAAGGCTTTAGCTATACGTGAAGAAAAGGTTTTTATTCAAAAACTTCCTGAATTGGAGAAAAAAGAAGTTGAAATATTTTTTGATATTGAGAGTATTCCTGACAAAGATTTTTATTACTTAATTGGAGTAATAGTCAAAACCGAAACTTCTCAAACAGAGTTTTCTTTTTGGGCAAATGATGTTACGGAAGAACAAGATATTTTTATACGTTTTCTCGACCTACTCAATATACAAAATGATTTTGTTGCTTATCATTACGGTTCATATGAAGTTCAGGTTTTAAAACGAATTTCTAAGAAACTGCCACAGCAGTATCAGGACAAAATCAAAAACGTAATTGATAACTCATTCAATATTATAACTCTCATTTCCAACGATATATACATTCCCGCTTATACCAATGGACTAAAAGATGTTGCTGGTCATTTGGGTTTCAAATGGTCAGATGAAAAAGCATCAGGATTGCAAAGTATCGTTTGGCGATACAATTGGGCGATAAATTCTGACACAATAATAAAAGATCAATTAATACGATACAATATTGAAGATTGCAGAGCCTTAATGCAGGTGCAGAATTGGCTCCTATCACTTTCTGAAAATAATGACAAAACGGTTTTAGCCAATAGTATTAAACAGCAAAATATTTTCAAATGGGGAGTTACTGTCTTTGCGCTTGAAAATTTTAATGAAATAAATGCTAAGGCTTATTTTGATTATCAACGTCAACATATTTTTCTGAGAACTGAACGTAAAGTTCACAAAGCAATTTCTAAAAGACAAAAATCAGTTAATCAATTCAATCGTATTGACCGTAAAATAAACCTTTTTCCTAATGAGTGCGAAACGTGTGGTAACAGAAATATCAAAATTATTAGAAATCGGAAAAAAGTACAGATTGATTTGGTTTTTATGAAGGCGGGAATAAAAAAGCAAGTTACTGAATTTGAGGGAGGAGCTTATTTTTGTAAAGAATGCAAGAAGAATATTATGGTGGAAAATATGAAAACATTACCACAGTATGGTCATAATTTAATGTTATGGTCAGTAAATCAAAAAATACAATATAAATTAAGTACCGAAAGTATCATCAACTTATTGAAAGATTCATTTAATATTAGTGTTTCTGCCACTCAAATGACACGTTTCAAAGAAATAATTGCAAAGAACTATGAAGAAACGTACAATGAAATAATTAAAAAAATGAGCCAATCAAAACTCATTCACATTGATGAAACCATCGCAAGAATTAACGGAATTGACGGATACGTTTGGGTTTTTGCAAATCATGACAGCGTTTATTATCAGTTCAGAGAAACTAGAGAGCCCAAATTTTTGAAAGAGCTGTTGAAACATTTTAATGGTGTTCTTGTATCTGATTTTTATACAGGATATGATTCTATGGAATGTGAGCAGCAAAAATGCTTAGTTCACTTGATTCGAGATTTAAATGAAGATTTTATGAAACATCAATTAGACAACGAGTTTAAAGAGATAATAACAGAGTTTGGGTATTTGTTACGAAAAATAATTACTACTATTGATAAATACGGATTAAAGCAATTTCATTTGAACAAACACAAAAAAGAAGTTGAGCAATTTTACAATAAAACCATTCTTCAAAATTTTGAATCGGAATTGGCGATTTCTTATCAAAAACGATTTGTCAAATACAAAGGAAAGTTATTTCTCTTTTTAAATCACGATGGTATTCCTTGGAACAACAACAATGCGGAGCACTCCATAAAGCCATTTGCTAAATGGAGAAAAAAAATAAGTAAAAGCCTCACAAAGAAAAACATAGAACATCACTTAATTTTACTTTCAATACTCCAAACCTGCAAGTATCAAGAAGTAAACTTTTTTGAATTCCTAAAATCAGGAAATAAAAGTATTTATAATTTATCTGACAGCTAGTAATATTGTCCCAAATATTCACTATATTTGGGACGAAATAAATCGTAATGGAACGACCAATAGTAGAAAATAAGATTGCTGAAGTGCTGAAATCATATCCAAAAGGAAGTGTTCTTTTTGTGGACGACTTCTTAGACTATGGTAACCCCGAAAGCGTTAAGAAAGCCTTGTTGCGATTGAAAGAAAAGGAAATACTTGTTCGCTTAGCTCACGGCATTTACTTATATCCCAAAATTGACAAAGAACTTGGGGTTCTATTTCCATCAACCGAAGATATAGCCAAAGCAATTGCAAGGCGAGACAAAGCAAGAATTGTCCCAACAGGAGTTCAGGCATTAAATAAATTGGGGTTATCAACCCAAGTTCCAATGAAAGTAGTTTATCTAACCGATGGAGCAGCAAGAAGTATTAAAGTTGGAAAACGAACAATTACTTTTAAAAATACAAGCCCAAAAAATTTATTGGCACAAGGCGAAATAAGCAGTTTAGTAATTCAAGCACTAAAAACTATTGGTCAATCAAAAGTAGATGATAAAACACTTTTAAAAATTCAAACGCTTCTTAAAAAAGAGAAAAGTGAAAATATACTGAATGATGCCAAACTTGCACCAGCTTGGATAAACAAAATATTAATACAAGTGATTAAATGAATACAAACTGGCTAACATTAACAAAGGAAAAAAGAATTGAAATTCTTAATCAGGTTACAGAAATAACTGGTTTGCCATCGGTAGCAATTGAAAAAGATTGGTGGGTAACATTGGCATTGAATGCATCGTTTTCATTGCCCTACAGTAAAAATATAGTTTTCAAAGGTGGAACTTCACTAAGTAAAGGTTGGAATTTGATAGAACGATTTTCGGAAGATATTGATTTAGCAATTGACCGAAAGTTTTTTGGTTTTGATGGGGACATTAGTAAAACGCAAATCAAAAATCTAAGGAAACAATCTTGTGAATTTATCTCAACTACTTTCCTTGACGACTTAACTAAAATATTGACCGAATGGAAAGCAATAGATGAATGTAAATTAATTGCTCAACCAGTAAATGATTCAGACAAAGACCCACAAGTAATTGAAATTTATTACAATTCAGTAATCGACACATCAGAATATTTACCGCAAAGAGTTTTGATAGAAGTCAGTTCACGCTCATTAATGGAACCCATTGAAGAAAGAAGAATAAACTCAATTTTAAGTGAAATTTTTCCTCAGCAAAGTTTTGTAACCGTTCCTTTTACAATACCGACTGTGCTTCCACAAAGAACGTTTTTAGAAAAAGTGTTTTTGCTTCACGAAGAATTTTCACAGGAAACTGAAAAAATCCGCATTGACAGACTTTCAAGACACTTGTATGACTTGGAAAAATTGATGGACACCGAACACGGAATTGAGGCTTTGAAAAACATAGACCTATACAACAACATTGTTGCTCATAGAGAAAAATTTAATCCATTACGAGGACTTGACTATGCTAACCATATTCCAAGTAAAATCAACATCATTCCACCAGCAGGAGTAGTAAAAGATTACGAAAAAGATTATGTAGAAATGACAAAATTTATGATTTACAGAGACCCTTTAAAGTTCGACAATTTAATAAAACGACTTTTGCAATTACAAATGAGAATAAATGAAAAATAAGCCAGCCCTAAAAGCAAGCACATTTGCAATTCGCACAAGCCAACGCACAGACCAAAAATTGCAAAAGAGCTTGCTTTGCCAACGCAGACAAAATTGTTTTTAAAAAATTTCCTAACGCTTCAAAAAAAAATAAAAATACACCACCACACAGCCCGACATACACAGCAGACAATGACGCAGAAAATCAATATTGACAAGACATACAGCAACACGGTGGACAGAAGGCCAGCAGGTAACAGCACCTACAAAAAATTGGCGGTTCAGTGGTTAAATGAAGTTTTGTGCTTCGTATCAAGTTCAGTGGTAGCAGACAGTTTAGTGCTTCGAAATCGCCAACTTCTTGTAGCTGCCAAACGTCAGGCTGTGAAAAAACCATCTTTTCTTCCAAATAATCCACTTTAATAACGCAATACTTTCCATTTAAGCCACGTTAAATTTTGGTGTATTTGAG
>JBILST010000195.1:0-4660 GCA_044371865.1 Flavobacterium sp. | reverse complement strand
TTAATAAATCGGCCACGTATGGCATTAAAGCTAAGTGACGAGCTCTTTTAACAGCTACAGAAACTTTTCTTTGGTATTTTAATGAAGTACCTGTTAAACGTCTTGGTAAAATTTTACCTTGCTCGTTCACAAATTTCAATAAAAAGTCTGCGTCTTTATAATCGATGTATTTGATACCTGATTTTTTGAAACGACAATACTTTTTAGTTTTGTTAGTATCTATGTTTAAAGGCGTAAGATATCTGATATCTCCGTCTTTTTTACCTTTTGCAGATTGCTCTAATGTAGACATGATTAGTTTGATTTAGCTTTTAATTTAACTCTTCTTCTTTCTGCCCAAGAAATTGCATGTTTGTCTAAAGACACAGTTAAGAAACGCATAACACGCTCGTCACGACGAAATTCAGTTTCAAATGCAATAATAATTTCAGCTGGCGCTTTGAATTCGAATAAGTGGTAAAATCCACTTTTCTTGTGTTGAATTTCGTAAGCTAATTTTTTTAAGCCCCAATCTTCTTTCGATACCATCTCAGACCCTTTAGAAGTAAGAAAATCTTCAAACTTGCTTACTGTTTCCTTTACCTGTTGTTCAGATAAAACGGGATTCAAGATGAAAACAGTTTCATAATGATTCATAATCTTTATATTTATTGTTATAAAATTGGGTGCAAAAATAATACTTTTATTTGAATTAACAAACCAAAGCTCATATTAATTTTAGGTAAATAAATTTGTTTTATTGTAATAAATATTTTACTTTTATCATACCCAAATTAAAAAAATCAGACTATGAAGTTGAATTGTATCGTTGTAGATGATAGTGCTATTCAAAGAATTACTATTACAAAATTGGTTAACGAATCAATATTATTAAATTTAGTAGGCGATTTTGCAAATGCACTTGAGGCTAAAAATTGTATTAATAACAACACCGTAGAATTAATATTCTTAGATATTGAAATGCCTTTAATTAACGGTTTTGATTTATTAGACGGTTTAAAAACAAAACCTCAAATCATTTTTATTACATCAAAAGCCGACTATGCCATTAAAGCTTTTGATTATGAAGCAACTGATTTTCTTCACAAACCAATCTCTAAAGAGCGTTTTATTAAAGCGGTTAAAAAAGCAACTGAGCTACATGCTTTACGCTATGAAAATCATGAAGAACATGGAGAAAGCATTGTAATTAAAAGTAATTTAAAGAAACTAAAAGTTTACGTTTCCAAAATCAAATGGATAGAAGCTTATGGAGACTACATTAAAGTCGTTACAGATGATGAAAGCCATTTAGTGCTTTCAACTATGAAAGGCTTTGAAAAAGAACTTCCTGAAGGTAAATTTATTCGCGTACACAAATCGTTTATTATTAATTTGGATCGAGTGGAAAAATTCAACAGTAAGTTTGCTGAAATTGGAACCACTAAAATTCCATTAAGTCGCAATAAAAAAGAAGAGATTGTTAAAGCAATTGAAAACATCTAATAGACATCCACATCTGATTTTATTTTAATAGACCGATATTGTGGCACAGCTTCAAAACTCATTAAAACTTTCGTTATAATTTGTTTTGTTGCACCCAAGTTTTTTTGAATTGGTATTTTAACCATAATCGTTCGGATATATTCATTTCGAATTCTATTTATAGCTGGCTCTTCTGGACCCAAAACCGGCATGTCTAAATTTTGAGACAACACATTATACAACCACATAGAACCTTCTTTTAACTTATCAAAATCACGGTGTTTCAATGTTAGTTTTACTAATCGAAAAAATGGCGGATATTTAAAATTCTGACGCTCGTAAATTTGTTCTTTATACATTCCTAAATAATCATTACTCAAAACTTGTTGAATCGTATTATGGTACGGATTGTACGTTTGAATAATGACTTTCCCTTTCTTTTCAGAACGTCCTGCCCTACCCGAAACTTGCATCATCATTTGATATGCTCTTTCATAAGCACGGAAATTGGGCTGATTCAATAAATTATCAGCATTTAAAATTCCAACTAATGTAACATTGTCAAAATCTAAACCTTTGGCTAGCATTTGCGTCCCTACTAAAACATCAATTTCTCTATTTTTGAAAGAATCGATGATTTTCTCGAATCCAAATTTACCTCGAGTGGTATCTTGATCCATTCTTCCGATGTTTTTCTCTAGAAAAAGTGTTTTCAATTCCATTTCAATTTGTTCAGTTCCGAAACCTTTAGAAGTAACATCAACCGATTGACAACTATGACAATGCGATGGATTAGCAATCGAATGACCACAATAATGACAACGTAATTGGTTTTTAAATTTGTAATACGTCAAACTCACATCGCAACTTGGACAATGCGGCACATGACCACACGTCATACACTCCACATAAGGTGAAAATCCTCTGCGGTTTTGGAATAAAATAACTTGTTCGCCTTTTGATAACGTTTCTGTAATTTCTTCCAATAATTCATCTGAAAAATGTCCTGACATTTTCTTTCTGAAATACTTATCTTTTAAATCAACCAATTGAATTTCAGGCAATACTACATTTCCATAACGCACTTTCAATTCAGTTAAACCGTATTTTTTAGATTGTACATTATAATAGGTTTCCAAAGAAGGCGTAGCACTTCCTAAAACCACTTTTGCGCCGTGTTGCTTTGCCAAAACTATTGCTGCATCACGTGCATGATATCTTGGTGCTGGATCGTGTTGTTTAAATGTTTGTTCGTGTTCTTCATCCACAATAATACATCCTAGATTTGAAAAAGGAAGAAACAAAGCACTTCGAACACCAATAACCACTTTCGCTTTTGGTGAATTTTCTAAGACTTGATTCCAAACTTCAATTCTTTCGTTATTCGTATATTTTGAATGAAAAACCGCCACTTCATTTCCAAAATAAGCAGTTAATCTTTGGACTAATTGTGTGGTTAATGCAATTTCAGGCAATAAAAATAAAACTTGCTTGTCTTCCTTAATATATTGCTCTAAAAGTTTAATGTAAATTTCTGTTTTACCTGAAGCTGTCACACCGTGTAACAAATTCACATCGAACGTTTTAAAATTTTCTTGAATACTATCAAATGCTATTTGTTGCGATTCACTCAATACAAATTGACTATTCTCTTTTTTATCGAAAGCAACTCTATCTTGTGCAATGTAATATTCTTCGAAAATCGTTTTATCTACCAACGATTTTACAATAGCTGAAGTATTACCTGATGTTTCAATTAATTTCTTAACCGAAATAGGTGCTTTTTCTCGAGCTTGTAATTGAAAATAATGCAAAACCAATTCGCGTTGCTTTTTGGCTTTGGATAAAACTTCTAATAATTCTGCTAGTTGTTCTTGTTGCAAAAAAGATTCGTGCAATTTAATGTAGCGAACCAATTTCGGTTTGTATTGTTCTGAAATTTCTTCTTGTAAGACCAAAGCGCCTTTTGTCAATAATCGATTAATTATTGGGAAAACGGTTTTCTTTCCTAAAATTTTAATCACCTCTTGAACCGTAATAGAAGATTGACTTTTTAAGGCTTCTAAAATTAGATACTCATCATCTTTTAGTTCATTAGCATCAATTTCGGAATTTTCTTTTGCCGAAATAATGGTCTCACTCTCCAAAATATAACCCGATGGCAACGCACTTCTAAAAACCTCTCCTAGCGAACACATATAATAAGAAGCAATCCATTTCCAATGTTCAATTTGCTTTGAATTCACAACTGGTCTTTCATCTAAAATTTGATGAATTTCTTTTGCATCGTATAATTGCGGAGGTGTATTGGTTTTACTCAACACCAAAGCCGTATAAATCTTGGTTTTACCAAATGGAACCGCCACTCTCATTCCTATATGAATGTAGTTAAATTCCGCTTCCGAAACCTGATAAGTAAAGGTTTTAGAAACAGCCAACGGTAAAACGACTTCGATAAAATACAGCATAGAACAAATATAGTTGGAAAAAGAGAATAGAGAAAAGAAAAAAGAGAAAAGATGTTAAGAGCTAGAAGTTGGAAGCTTGAAGATGGAAGTTTTATCTATAAAAAAAGCGCCCTCGATTGAGAACGCTTAGCTTTTGTATGCAGTTAGAATTATTTTCCTAACATTTCGTCTTTTAAATCTTTATCTGCAGGTTTGTCGCATAACCAAATTCCGAATAACGCTTTTTTGAAGTCGTGTCCGTCAATGCTTCCTTTCTTAACTCCGTTTTTATAGACTACGACTCCTTCATTTGGAACATTGATGATGATAAAAACATCTCCTTTTTTAATTTCTTCTTTGAAGAAACCTTTGAATTTGTCAATTTTAGCTTTTAATGGCGCTGTTTTTTTACCAGTTGCATTTTCAAAACCTTCGTTAATAGCAGAAACCATTTTATCAGAAGTAATTAATCCTGAAACGATGCTCAATTTAATAGCTGCACCTTCTTTGCTGTTCATGATTTCAGCAGCATTTGCACTTTTTTTCTCTAAATACAAAGCGCCAACATACATATCCATAAACATCTTAACACGAGTTCCAGCACCATTTAACATTAAATTTTGACCTTCTAAACTCATTTTAGCATCTACTTTAACTCCTGCTACAGTTTTTTGTGCATTAACAGTAAATACAGTTGCAATTAACATTAAAAATGTAATAACTTGTTTTCTCATAATTTAATTTTTTAG
>JBILST010000024.1:0-15585 GCA_044371865.1 Flavobacterium sp. | reverse complement strand
AACCTCTTCCTTCTTTGCAAGAACTTTTTCATCTTCTCTAACTTCATCATTAGTGGAAGGATTAAAAAATTCGTTTTTATAATCCATGATAGCATTCGCTATTGCTTCTGCTAACAAATCTTGTCCCGCTTCAGAATTTAAAAATTCACCTTCTTCTTTATTAGAAACAAATCCCATTTCAATTAAAACCCGTGGCATAGTTATTTGACGTAATACCAAGAAACCAGCTTGTTTTACACCTCTATTTTTATTATCTGTTTTTTTGGTAAAGAATTCTTGAACTCTTCCTGCTAATTCAATACTTTGATCTAAATGTTCTTCCTGTAAAATTGAAATTCCAATTACCGATTCGGGAGAATTTGGATCATAACCATCATATTTAATTTTATAATCGGTTTCTAAAGTAACTACTTCATTCTCATTTTTTGCAACTTCTAAGTTGGATGAATTACGGGTAATTCCCATCACATAGGTTTCATTCCCTTCAGCAGCTTGGTTTTTATTTGCATTACAATGCATCGAAACAAAAATACTACCTTTAGATTTATTCGCAATATTAGCGCGTTGTTGCAACTCTATAAAAACATCAGATTTTCGTGTAAAAACAACATCTATTTGAGGGTCTTTTTCTAAGATTGCACCTACTTTAAGAACGGTTTGTAAAGCTATATTTTTCTCTATATTACCATGATATACAGCTCCATAATCTTTTCCGCCATGCCCGGCATCTAAAACTACTTTAAACTTTTTGGATTGACTAAATCCAAGTGAAAAAAGCATTAAAATAGCTACAAATACAATTCTCTTATACATATAATTATCTGTTTTAATTTGTAAATGTTACGATAAATGCAGAAGTATATCCCTTTCTTTTGGCTTCTTCTAGTTTTTTCTTACAAGCATTAAAATCTGTTTCTTTTCCGTAAAAATACTTGTAAATCTTTTTCTCTTTTTCAAATGATATTTCTTTTAAACCTTTAAAATTTGCAGGTTTAGTAGCTATTTTTTTTCTTCCTGCTGAAATTTGGACTTTGTAATATGTGTTACTAGATTTATCTTTATCAGAATCCGATGAATTATCAGTTTTCGAATTTGAATGATCATCCGAAATTACTGAATTAGATTCTGTATTTCTCTCAGATGCATCAGGATTAAAAAAATCATTTCTATACGAAACAATTGCTTTAGAAATAGAAGTTGCAATTTCTTCTTTACCCTTATTAGAATCTAAATACTTACCTTCTTCCGGATGGCTCACAAAGCCTAATTCTATTAAAACACCTGGCATAACAGTTGCATCCAAAACCCAAATTGGTTGTTGCTTAACTCCTCTAGATAATCGTCCATCATGCGTAACAAAATTCTTTTCAATTTCAGAAGCCAAACTAATACTTTGATCTAAAAACTCTTCTTGTAAAATTTTTAATCCTAGCAAAGTTTCTGGATTATTGGGATCAAAACCCTTATACTTTTCATTATAATTTTTCTCTAAAAATATAACGCCATTTTCCTTTTTTGCAATATCTAAATTAGTATCGGTTCTAGACATCCCCATAACAAATGTTTCTGTTCCTTTTGCTGCAGTGCTTTTTACTCCATTACAATGTACCGAAATAAACAAATTTGCTTTTGCTTTATTGGCAATATTGGCACGCTCTTTTAACCCTATAAAAACATCTGTTTTTCTTGTGTAAATAATTTCAATATTTTTATTAGACTCTAATATTTTTCCAATCTTGAGCACTACATCTAAAACAATATCCTTCTCTTTTATTCCATTTTTAACTGCTCCTGGGTCTTCTCCGCCATGTCCTGCATCTAAAACTACTTTAAATTTAGGCTGGTTTTGACTAAATCCTATAGCAAAAGTGAAAAGTAAAAGAATAAAAAACAGGTATTTAGTGTATTTTTTATTAGGCATACAACAATTGATTGATATTATAAGTTATAATTTTATTAAAACATTATTTTTGCAAAAAAATATATGTAAGTTTGACACTTCAAAAAGTAAGCCAAATTTTTACAAAAATACTATTAAAAGCATTGCGTACAAAGTTATTTCATATCGTTTTTTCAGTAATTTTTCTAATATTAGGAACCGCCTCTGTTTTTTCACAAGAAACCCCTGTTTTAAATACGGTTACTTTGTCGAAGTCAGACATAAAAAAAGTAAAAGATTCTACGACGACTAGTGTTGACACCACTAAAAAGAAAAAAACTTTTTTAGATGGTGTAGTGAACATGAAATCAAAGGACTATGAAAAATTAGATCAGAAGAAAAAAACGGTTACCTTACATGATGAAGCAGAAATATATTATACTGACTTCGAATTAAAAGCTGGAAGGATTGTTTTAGACTATGAAAAAAATCTAGTATATGCGGGTAGAATAAAAGATTCGGCTGGAAATTATATACAAAGACCTGTATTTAAACAAGGAGATAACGTAGTAGAACCAGATTCTATTATCTTTCATACCAAATCAAAACGGGCTAAAGTTTGGAACTCAAGAACCAATCAAGGGGAACTTTTTATAAAAGCCGAAATTTCAAAAAAAGAAAACGATTCGGTATATTTTATGAAAAATGCACGCCTTACCACCTCAAAAAACATTGATGATCCTGAATATTATTTTTTAGTAAAACGAGTAAAATTTGTGCCAAAGAAAAAAGTCGTCATTAATTCTACTCAAATGTATATTGCTGATGTTCCTACTCCAATTTGGTTGCCTTTTGGTTATTTTCCAATGTCTGAAAAAAGCACTTCAGGATTTATCATGCCCACACCAGGACAAAATAATCAGCAAGGATATTTTTTACAAAATGGAGGCTATTATTTTGCTTTAAGTGACAATTACGACTTAGCTGTTCTAGGCGATTACTATACCAACGGTAGTTACGGTTTACGAGCAGAAACAAGCTATGCCAAACGCTACAAATTTAATGGTAGAGCAAACGTTCGATTTGAAAATAATATTCAAAGTGAAAAAGGGTTTCCAGATTATTTAAAATCCAGACAATACAACATACAATGGTCGCATAGTCAAGATTCTAAAGCTTCCCCGAATTCAAGATTTTCTGCTTCTGTAAATTTAGGAAGTAGTCAGTATTACCGACAATCTGTAAATTTAAATAATATTGGTTCAAGTATAAATAACAATTTAAGTTCCTCTGTTTCTTATTCAAAAACGTTTCAAACGGTTCCACAAGTAAACATGTCTTTGTCTGCAACACATTCTCAAAACACGAATACGCAACAAATCGACATGACACTTCCAACGTTTCAAGCAAGTGTAGATCGTATTTTTCCTTTTGCTTCTGGAGATGGAGTTAAAAAAGGATTCATTAAAAATATTAATTTACAATATAATATCCGAGGAGAAAATAGAATTAAAACTACTGATTCATTATTTTTTAAGCCTCAAATGTTTAGAGATGCACGAACTGGATTTCAACACTCTATTCCAATTAGTACTAATTTTAAAGTATTCAAACATTTTAGTGTAACTGGAAGTGCTAATTACAATGAAGTTTGGACCTTAAGCACTATTGAAAAGTATTATAGTGCCACGGAGAACAAAGTAGTTACGGTAGATAAAAACGGTTTTGAATCGTTTAGAACTTACAATTTTAATGTAGGTATTGGAACTACCGTTTACGGAACATTTAATTTTGGTGAGGGCAAAAAAATTGAAGCAATTCGTCATGTTGTTCGACCAAATATTTCGTATGGTTATACCCCAAGTTTTGATCAATATTTCGAAAGTTATGCTTTAGATGCTACGGGTATAAATTTTGCTGATTACACTAAATTTGATAATGGTATATTTGGTTCACCTTCAAACAGTGTCTCAAATGCTATGAACTTTTCGGTCAGTAATACTTTTGAAGCCAAGGTAAAAGATAAAGAAAGTAAAAAAGGAGAAACTAAAAAAGTAATGCTTTTAAACAACTTAAATTTTTCTACACGTTATGATTTTAATGCCGATTCGTTAAAATTAAAAGAAATATCAGTTAGTGGTGGTACACAGTTGTTTAAACAAAAAATGAACATCAATTTTGCTGCCGTTTTAGACCCATATGCGATAGATAATTCAGGTAAAAGAATTGAAAAGTTCAATATTGATAATGGCGGGAGTTTGTTTCGATTACCAAGAGCAAATGTTACTTTAAATTATAGTTTTTCAAGTGCTGATGGTAAAGATAGTAGTAACAAATCAGATCAGAATGTTCAAAATGGTGGTCGAGAAGATGATTTATTTGGCGTAGGAACCGATTTAAGCGACAACCGCCAAAGTTTGTTTAAAAAAGATGAAGAAGGTGAGAAAAAAGAATCTAATTCTGAATGGTACAATACTAAATTACCTTGGGATTTAGTTATTGCTTATTCCGTGAATTACAACAATACAAACAGACAAGATGAAATAGCTTCCCATTCTTTAATGGCTTCTGGAAACATTGAATTAGCACCAAGATGGAAAGTAGGTTTTTCATCGGGCTATGATTTTGTTCAAAAAGGAGTTACGTTTACACAGTTGAGATTTGAACGAGATTTAGAAAGTTGGCGAATGAGTTTCAACTGGGTTCCTTTTGGAACAAATACCTATTGGGGTTTCTTTATTGGAATTTCATCTTCAATATTAAGCGACATTAAATACGACAAACGACAATTACCTGATCGTGTTTTTAGACAATAAACAACTAACCTATTATGAAAAAAATAATTTTTACAGACAAAGCCCCAGCGCCTATTGGCCCTTACAACCAAGCCATTTTAGTAGATACTACTTTATACACTTCTGGTCAAATTGCTTTAGACCCTGCAACCATGGAATTGGTTTTAGATGATATTGAAACAGAAACAAAACGCGTGATGGATAACCTAAAAGCTGTTTTGGAAGCTGCCGATATGAGTTTTGAAAATGTAATAAAGTCTTCTATTTTTATTATGAATATGGGTGATTTTGCCCGAATTAATGCGGTTTACGGAAGTTATTTTAACGAAGAAACTGCTCCGGCTAGAGAAACAGTACAAGTAGCATGTTTACCAAAAAATGTAAATATTGAAATTTCAATGATTGCAGTAAAATATTAAGATAAATTTATTTTTCAAATGAAATCCTTACATTTATTTGTAGGGATTTTTTTTGTCTTAGTGTTAGGACATTAAATTGCTGCTATTAAACATAGTGTTTAGTAATAATTTACATATTTTACATTTTTTTTTACAATTTTAAACATACGATGCAGAAAATAATAAATTAATTTTGGTACATAAACTTCAATTAAAAAGAATTAATACTATTCATTAAATCAAAAAAATATGAAAAAAATTATTTATACGCTAATATTAACACTAGTTGTGGTAAGTGGACTGGTATTTATCAATCTTGAAAACAAAAATGAAACTCCTAAAAAGTCAATCCAAAAACCACTTTCTGCTGATGAAAGGAAAACGGCAATTAAAAAATGGGAGGCTTCTCCAGACGGTGTAATGCACAAAGCTTGGGAAGAATCTCCTGAGGGTAAAAAAGTGCAAACTGCTGCTGCAAAAATCAGCAAGTCTCTTAGAGATTTCTCTAATATGGAAGGAATTGTAACTTCGCTTTCTCTTCCTCCTGGTTCAAGATTAGGTTTTGGAGTAATGGTAAAAATTAATGGCGATGATTATATTCTTGCATTTGGACCAGAAAAGTCTGGCAATACTATTAACAATGATTTTACTCTTCTCCGTAGCTTGAAAGTTAATGACAAAATAATAATAAGAAGTCATAGCGTATCGTATGCACCCAAATACTACTATCCAATAGTAGCAGGCGATTATATAGCACATGAAAACAAAATAATTTATAAACGTAAACCTAGCAAAAATGGATGCTAAGTAATTGAATTTAAGTGAAGTTCTAAACTTTCTTGTATTGGCAAAAGTAATGTGATTATACGTTTTATTGACCGATAAATATCATCTTTACTTTTGCTATTATTAAGGTTTTTGTAATTTATTACGAATGAAATTGAAGCTTTTAAATTTATTGTTCAAAGCAAATAGTACTTGTGCTACATTTCATCCAAGCCCAACAATAACAATTGTGCAGTGGCTTCATTAGTAGCTAATGGCACATTGTGAACATCACAAATTCGAATTAGCATATTAATGTCGGCTTCGTGCGCATGGCTAGAGTTAGGATCTTTAAAAAATAATACCATTTTAGTCTTTCCCTCAGCTACACGCGCAGCAATTTGCGCATCACCACCTAATGGTCCTGATAACATTTTCTTTACTTTAAAACCTGCGGCTACTGCCCTAGACCCAGTAGTTCCTGTGGCTATGATTTTGATTTTTTCTTTTAATAAAATGGCTTTATTTTTATTTAAAAACTGCACCATATCGGCTTTCTTACCGTCGTGTGCTATAATGGCTATTTCCATAATGATATGATTTCCTAACAAAGGTAAAAAGAAAAAATCCCAAATCCTTTTGTTATGATTTGAGATTTTTATTAACTTTAAATATATTTTATAATTTATTTATTTATTTAAGATATGATATGCAATTAAACCATCAATAGGTCTACGAAGTACATTTCCAATTTTTATATTGTATTTATTTAGAATTTCTGTAAGTTCGTCTTTCAAATAAAATGCAATAGAACCAATAAAATGAACCGGTACTTCATTACAATTATCAAATTGCATGATGTAATTTTTCGTGTATTTTTTTAGTTCTTTACGAATTAGCTTCTTACAATAAGGATGATCTTTATGCTTAATAATAAATTTTGCAAAAGTGGCTAAATACGCATTCGGATTTGATTCTTTATATAAATTATGCTTAATGTAATCTGCATCTAAATTATATTCTTCTTCAAATTCTTTTGCCAACTCAACAGGCATGGTATTAAAATAATACCCTCTTATAAGATGACGACCAAATCGATTACCAGAACCATCATCCATTGCAATATATCCTAAAGATTGTACTTTTTGATGTAATGTATTTCCATCAAAATAACTACAATTTGAACCAGTACCTAAAATACATACAATGGCCACTTCATCTTTTGGAGTGGTGGCATATACAGCAGCGTACGTATCTTCGTGAACCACAATTTTAGCATTGATAAAATAATCTTGAAAAATTTCAGCAAGATGATTTTTCATTCGATCAGTTCCGCAACCTGCACCATAAAAGAACAAGTTTGAAGCTTTTAACTTATTTTGCGAAATATCAAATTTATCATCAAGTCGATTGATAATTTGTTCTTTATCTAAAACCTCAGGATTTAAACCTAAGGTTTGAGTAGTAAACAAAACTTTTCCATTATCATCTATTGCAATCCAATCGGCTTTTGTGGAGCCACTGTCAACTAATAATTTCATATTATAAGGGTATAGAAAAAAGAATAAAGATTAAAAATAGTAAAATATTTTCATCTTTATTCTTTCTACATTTGAATTTATTTTAAACCTGCAATATGTACTGATAAGTCAATTAATTTACTAGAGTAGCCATATTCATTATCATACCAAGATACTAATTTGAAAAATGTAGAATTTAATCCAATTCCGGCTTTAGCATCTACAATTGAAGTTCTTGTATCTGATACAAAATCTTGAGACACAACATCGTCTTCAGTGAAGCCTAAAACTCCTTTCATTTCGTTTTCAGATGCTGATTTTAAAACTTTCATAATTTCTTCATAAGTAGTTTCTTTGGCTAATTTTACCGTTAAATCTACCACAGAAACATCAACCGTTGGCACACGAAATGACATTCCTGTAAGTTTTCCATTTAAAGCAGGAATTACTTTTCCTACTGCCTTAGCAGCACCTGTTGAAGAAGGAATAATATTTACAGAAGCAGCACGTCCACCTCTCCAATCTTTTTTAGAAGGTCCATCAGCTACCATTTGAGTGGCTGTTGAAGCATGAACGGTTGTCATTAAACCTTCTACAATTCCAAAATTATCATGAATAACTTTAGCCAAAGGAGCTAAACAGTTTGTTGTACATGAAGCATTAGAAACAATCGTATCTGATGCTTTAACATCGGTATGATTTACTCCCATTACAAACATAGGTGCATCTGCCGAAGGAGCTGAGATAACTACTTTTTTAGCGCCACCATCAATATGCGCTTGAGCTGTTTCAAGGGTTGTAAAAATACCGGTACATTCTGCTACCACATCCACATCAACAGAAGCATCATCCCATTTAATTAATTTAGGATCTCTTTCTGCAGTAACTCTAATAAATTTATCATTTACAAATAGTTTTCCTTCAATTACTTCCACTTTTCCATTAAAACGACCATGTACAGAATCGTATTTTAATAAATAAGCCAAATGATCTACATCTAATAAATCGTTAATAGCAACTACTTCTACATTATCTCTGTTAAACGTTTCTCTGAATACAATTCTTCCAATTCTTCCGAATCCGTTTATTCCTAATTTTACTTTTGACATTTTTATTTTTTTAATTTATTATCTATTTATGATGATACAATATCGGATACTTTAACCAATTCCATATCAATTTCACTTTGTCCTTTAATAGCTTGTTCTAAAGGAGTTAAGGTTACTTTATCTTGGTATAAACCTACCATAAAGTTTGATTTTCCTTCTAACAAAGCTTCGACAGCTTTAACACCAAGTCTAGATGCTAAAACTCTATCAAAACACGAAGGAGAGCCACCACGTTGCATGTGTCCTAATACAGAAACCCTTACATCGTATTCGGGCATATTCTCTTCGATATAATCTTTTAATTCAAAAACATTTTTACCTATTTTATCCCCTTCAGAAACAACAACAATACTTGATGTTTTTCCAGATTCTTTACTTCGTTTTAATGAATCCACTAATCGATCTAAACCAAATGCTTCTTCAGGAATTAAAATTTCTTCAGCTCCGGCACCAATACCTGCATTTAAAGCAATGTGTCCAGCATCTCTTCCCATTACTTCTACAAAAAATAATCTATTGTGAGAATTTGCTGTATCTCTAATTTTATCGATAGCATCAATTACTGTGTTAAGTGCTGTATCAAAACCTAGTGTGTGACTAGTTCCAAAAATATCGTTATCAATTGTACCAGGAATACCTATTACTGGAAAACCAAATTCATCATTAAATATTTCAGCTCCTGTAAAACTTCCATCACCACCAATAACTACAAATGAATCGATTCCTGCAGCAACAAGATTATCATGGGCTAATTTTCTACCTTCTGCTGTTCTAAAATCTTTTGATCTAGCCGACTTTAAAATTGTCCCTCCTTTATTAATAATGTTTTTTACATCTCTAGGCCCCATAGGCTTAAAATCACCTTCAATCATACCTTGGTAACCTCTATAAATACCTACACATTCTACATTATAGTATGCACAAGCTCTGACTACAGCTCTAATAGCTGCATTCATTCCTGGTGAATCTCCTCCAGAAGTTAAAACACCTACTTTTTTAATTGAATGGGTCATAATAATTGTTTGTTTATGTAAAGTTATAAAACGAAATATAATAAACGACTGCTTTTTGCTAACTATTTAATAATAGCTGCAAATTCAAACGTTTTCGTTAATAACTTTTTGATTTTAGTACTAAAAATACAAGAATTATTCGATTTCTGGAACCTCAATAGGTTCCTCTTTAGGCGCTTCTAGAGATTTACCTTTTCGTTGATTTATGAATTCAATAAATTCTGGTGGAAACTCAGAATCGGGGAAATCATCTTGAGATTTAGATGAATCTTTTTTCTTATTGCTTTTGAATATTTTTTGCAACATTTCTTTGAACGTATTAAATTCTACGTTATAAGTAAGTCCAAGTCCTTGTGTGTATCCAATACCTTCTCCAACATAATTAATATCATTTTCTCTATTAAATACATGTGCATTTAGTGAGCCATCTTCGTTAAGTTGAATTAATACTTCTAAATTTCCAACGATAACTGATTCAGTAACACCACCAACAGGTACACCTACTTTTCCGTTTATAGAAATTCTATCATTAATTCGAGTATTCATGGTTACACCTACTCTATCAGAAATTTCTGTTAATCGGTTACCTTGTGAATAATCTAGTCCTAATTGTAAGTTACTATCACTATCAGCAAATAGTCCGTTTATAATTGAACTGGCTCCTTCAATTAAAGAACCATAGGCTGCATTACCTGTAGATTCTGCGGTAACAAAAGAACCCGTTGCTAATAAAGCAAAGGCTTGTGTTTGTCTTGAATCTTTATCTTGTAATTTATAATCAATTTCACTTTTTAATACGGAACTTACTGTTGGAAAATCAATATTAAAGTCGGGTTGTGGATTACTTAAGTTTCCATTCAGTAAAATAGTTACATTGGTATCTACCTTTCTGTTAAAAGAAGCACTTTCTACTAAAACTGCAGGATTAGCCATAGTTTTATAAGTTGCTTTTAAATCTAAAACTGCATTCATTGGTTGCCCATCCCAGCGTATTGTCCCACCTTTTTCAACATTAAATTTTTTATCAATAACGCCTCCATATTTAAAGTTGTATTCCCCTTCTTGTACTTGAAAATCTCCATACATTTCAAATTTACCAAGTGTATTGATGTTCATCTGCATAGAACCATAGCCTTTTCCTTTCATGGCATGTCCTGTTTCTCTATTCAGGATAATTTCGATATCAGTATCGGTGTCAATATCAAAATTAAAATCAAGTTCAATTCCTTCATATCGAGTATCTTTAGCTATATTTTCAGCTTGTGATTTTTGAAACTCTTGAACCGTCATAAAGTTAATAAAGGATGTATTTCCTAAATCTTCTTCATCATTTACTGGAATTTTAATTGAGGTTCCTTTTTCAGATTCACCGGCCACTTTAATATTTAAAGCATTTATCTCACCAGTTATACTCGCTTTACCTTTCATAAAAGCAGTTCCGTAATAATATGCATCTTCAGAATCTTTTGTATCTAAAGCTAAAATGTTGTCAGAAATCAAATGCAAATCGAGTTCCCAATCGCCTAATTTTTCATGCTTAATAGTACCATCAATTACTCCTTTAGTATTGTATTTTGTATCTGTTACTTCAATTTTCCGCAAGCTAAATTGATGTTCTGTTAAATCTACAATTGCATTTTTTTCAAATGCATAATCAACATTAAGATAAGGCACACGCATACCTGCATCGTTAAGATATAATCGCCCATCAATTTCAGGATCAGAATATGACCCTCCAATAGTGGTTCTACCAGTTGCATTACCTCTAACATCTGATAAAACACTTCCTAAAAGTGAACCAAAAGGTGCCAAATTAAAGGCTTCAAAACCAGCTTGTAAATCCAAACTAGATTGATCTCCAACAAAATTTACATTTCCATCTAAGAAAAAGTGTTCTTTACCATCTTGCTTCAAACTTGAATTGACTTTAAATTGATTAAAATATTCGTTTCCTTCAATTTTAAAGTCTAAATCACCCAATAAAAACTGATTAATTTTTAAACTATCGATAGTAAGATTGGAAATAGGATCATATTTATTGTTATCCTGTTTGTAGGTAATATTTCCATTAACCTTTCCTCCAAATGACAAACTATCTAAAGAAGGTGTGATTTTATTTAAATCAACATCTTCAAAAGATAATTTAAAATCTTTGTAAGTAGAATCCCTCATGGTTCCTACAAAATCAATTGTTTGATCGTTGTGCGATAAACTTAATTTTTCAAAGTTGAAATCGGTAAAACCTTTATTAAATACAATTTTATTATCTGTAGTTTCTCCTTCATTAATGAACCACAAATAATCTTTAAATTTAATTTCAGATTTTTTAAATCCAACAATAGATTGTTTGTCTTCATTAATAGTATGATATAAATTCAAATCATAGCTATCCTGCCCTTTTAGTCCACCTTTAAACTCAGAACGCACAAACAACGTATCATTAAGCGTTACATTAATCAAATTAAAATCAGCAATTTTATATTTGTTATTTTTAATAGAATCAATCGAAATATAAGCGTTATATAAAGGATTTTTATTATCAATATCAATTTTAATATTATCTATCGAATTTTCATAAGCTACAATGTTGGGAGATGAAAAATCGAAAACAAATTGTCCTTCATCACCATTAATTTTACCTTCTAATTTGGTGTTTTCAGATATTTTTACATCGGGCAAAATTATCTCGACAATTTTATCGTAAACTGTCAAATCAAAATCAATGAACTGTCCTTTTTCTAACTTATTTGGTGCATAATTAGCATACAAACTTCCCAGTGCATTTTCAACCATTTTTTGCACTTGATTTACTTTATATTTTCCAACAATTTTTCCTGTAATAATATCGGGAGAATTGATTTCAATAGTTCTCACTTTTTCTGCATCAAAAGTGGAGGTAATTTCAAAATCATCTAAAAAGTACGAGTCTTTGTTATTTTGATAAGAAACACTTTTAACTTGCAAGATACCCGCTAAATCATCTATAGAATTTCCATTAGCCTTAAAATTAATGTTCCCTTTAAAAATAGAAATTGAGTCTGAATCTATAAATTTTAATGCATATAAATTAGCATAATCAATTTGGGTTTTAAAATCGTATTTCTTTGCTTTCAAACTTAAATCTACAATTCCATCAAAATCCATTTTTAAGTTTGGATCATTGCTGTTAAAATAACCTTTATAATAAGGCATTTTCATACTACCATCAACAGTAATATTTTGATAATTATAACCGTTGTAATAGAATTTTTGAATCTTCCCTTTAATAGCAGTATTTAATAATTTTTGCGTAAAACCTTTTCCATTCACATCTAAATCAAGGGTAGTTTTTCCGATATCATTTTGACTTAAAAGTGTTCCTAAATCAAACGTTTCAAGTTTAATAATTCCTTGATAAGAAGCATTATCAATGTTATCGATGTTTTGCATGGCTAAATTAGCTTGCAAATACCCCAATTGAGACATCATTAAAACGTCAGCATTGATAATTTTCTGTGTCAATTCAACAGCTCCTGAAATATCTACTGTACCAAATTTTGACAATACAGAAGGTAGATTCTTACCTAAAATTTGAGGCATTATAGCCTTTAAATTTTCGTAATTTGAAACTACTCTATTAAAATTTCCTTTCATGTAAAACTTTTGATGTTCTTTACCAAAAAGATTTTGAAAGTTAACGGTACCAATAATTTCTGACTGATTTTTATCAACTAATTTTAAATTATAGGTCGTAAAATTATTAAGTGTTCCTACTAAATGTGTGTCAAGATAAAACATATTGTTTTTTCCAAACTCATTATAAAAATAATTCAAATCATTAGAAGCAATGGCTGCTTTGTCGAATTGAACATCAAAAATTACTTTATTATTAAAATCAGCAAAATCTTTTCGATCATATTTCAATTCCACTCTTCCTTTCATCTCAGAGTGTTTTGTTTTCATGGCTAACCTTTCAAGTAAAATATTCTTTTTGGTATAGGTAAAATCTGCTGTAATATCCTCTACCTTTAATCCTCTATGATCGTTAAACGATAACTTATCGATAAAAGTGGTAACATTAGCTCCTTTAATAAAGAAATCCTCAATTTTACCATTAAGCTTTGTAAAATCAACTATTTTTGGAGTTTGAAGATTATGATCAATATACTGAAAGCGACTGTTAAATACAGTCATTTTATTGGCTTTCATTCTAAATTTTCCCGATGAAGGCGAACCATCATCAAAAGCCTCAATAAATTTGTCTAGATTAGTGTAATCTTCATTTTTATAATTCACCAAACGCACATCCAAACCATGCAATACCACATTATTCATGTAGGGATGTCCCGGATCATATAACTTTTTAAAACTTAGAATAGAAGTATTTAATTTTTTGATGTAAAATAAAGTGTCCTTATGATGATCTAAGACTAAAACATCTCCCAACTTTACGCTTCCAAAAGGTGTGATAGCTACTTTTCCAATGGTAATATTAGTACCATACGATTTATTTATACTATCGGTTGCATATTTTCCCAAATAAGTTTGTACCGATGGTAACGACAAAAGTATACCCATCAGCAGCAACAATAGGAGAATCCCTATAATTATTCGAAATACTATTTTTTTAAATTTTTTGATACAATCTTTTGTTTTAAATTTGCAATCAATTCCCTTTTAAGTAGTAACCCAACAAAAATAAGAAATTTTGTAAGATAATTTACAATATCTTTAATTCAAATTTCGTGCCTAAAATGTCTGAAAAAAAAATATATACGTTAGCTATTGAAAGTTCGTGTGATGACACCGCTGCAGCGGTACTTTGCAACGATGTTGTGTTGTCAAATGTTGTTGCTCGACAAGCGATTCATGAAGAATATGGAGGTGTGGTGCCCGAATTAGCTTCTAGAGCACACCAACAAAACATTGTTCCTGTAGTAGATGTAGCAATAAAAAAAGCTGGAATTACAAAAAACGACCTAAACTGTATCGCTTTTACTCAAGGTCCAGGACTAATGGGTTCACTTTTAGTAGGAGGTTCATTTGCAAAATCAATGAGTATGGCCTTGGATATTCCGTTGATTGCCATTAATCACATGAAAGCGCATATTTTAGCTCATTTTATTGCTGAAGAAAATTATGAAAAGCCAACATTCCCGTTTTTAGCTCTAACTATTTCGGGGGGTCATACCCAAATTGTAAAAGTGAATAGTTTTTTTGACATGGAAATTATTGGTGAAACCACCGATGATGCTGTGGGAGAAGCTTTTGATAAATCAGCAAAAATTTTAGGACTTCCCTATCCTGGTGGACCTTTAGTAGATAAATTTGCGCAAGAAGGCAATCCGAAAGCGTTTCCGTTTACCAAACCAAAAGTTGACGGATTGAATTTTAGTTTTAGCGGATTAAAAACTCAAATTTTATATTTCGTTCAGAAAAATGTTGCTTTAAATCCTAATTTCATCGAAGAAAACAAAGCGGATATTTGTGCTTCCATTCAATATACCATTATCAATATTTTAATGGATAAGTTGAAATTAGCGGTTGCTGAAACAGGAATTAATCAGATAGCTATTGGTGGCGGAGTTTCCGCAAATTCTGGGATTAGAACCACCTTGAAAGAGGCTGAAAAAAAATACGGATGGAAAACCTATATTCCAAAATTTGAATACACTACCGATAATGCTGCCATGATTGGAATTGTAGGCTATTATAACTTTTTAGAAGGAAATTTTAGTAACGCTGAAATAACTTCAAAAGCAAGAATTGAATTTTAAAAACTATGCAACTATTCTATAATTCAGAAATAAAAAAAAGTGATTTAACTTTCTTTTTCGATAAAGAAGAAAGTAAACATATAGTTAAAGTATTACGTAAAAAGGAAGGTGATAAAATATTTATTACAAATGGATTAGGATACTTATTTGAATCAGAAATAATTATGGCTTCTGAAAAAAAATGTGAAGTAAAAATCACTAAAGAAACGTTTCAAGAACCTACCACTTTTTACACACATATTGCCGTTGCTCCTACCAAAATGAACGACCGTTTAGAATGGTTTTTAGAAAAAGCAACCGAAATTGGTATTCACGAAATTACCCCAATTATCTGCGATCATTCAGAACGA
>JBILST010000023.1:0-15602 GCA_044371865.1 Flavobacterium sp. | reverse complement strand
CACGAAGACCAATTACATTTGGCATGTTCGTATATTTTGTAAAACGTTTTAATCCCATTAACATCATACGTTGTTCGTCACCTTCAGCAAAAGAAACAATTCCTTCTTTTCCTTTTTGGTTTACGATATCTACGGCATGATATAAGTATAATTTTGCCATTGCAATTTGCTCCTGAACTTTGTCTTCGCCTTCTTTTTTAGCTAATTTCTCCGTTCTAAGAATAGTACTTTCAGCCATGTATATTTCGATTAAGATATCAGAAGCTGCCATTAATAATTGTTGGTGTGCTTCTAATTCTGCTCCATATTTTTGAACTGCAGCACCCGCAACCATTAAGAATACTTTTTTCAATTTGGCAATCATTTCTTTTTCTTCAGCAAATAATTCTGAATAATCTGGAATATCGAAAGATGGAATTCCCATTAACTCTTCAGCCACAGCCATTGCTGGTCCTAATAAATCAACGTGACCTTTCATTGCTTTTTTCACTAACATTCCAACTGATAACATTCTGTTGATTTCGTTAGTTCCTTCGTAAATTCTGGCGATACGAGCATCTCTCCAAGCGCTTTCCATTGGTGCATCTTCTGAGAATCCCATTCCACCAAAAATTTGGATTCCTTCGTCTGTACAAGCTTGAACATCTTCAGAAACCGCCACTTTTAAGATTGAACATTCGATTGCGAATTCTTCAACACCTTTTAATTCAGCTTCTTGGTGTGAATTTCCTTCACTAACTCTAATGTTAATTCTGTTTTCGATATCAGATGCAGCTCTGTATGTAGCACTTTCTCCTGCATAAGCATTGGTAGCCATTTCAGCAATTTTAGCTTGGATAGCTCCAAAACTTGAGATTGGTGTTTTAAACTGAACTCTTTCATTAGCATAATGAACGGCTCCCGTAATGGTTCTACGTTGTGCTTCTAAACAAGCAGCTGCTAATTTAATACGCCCAACATTTAAAGCATTCATCGCAATTTTAAAACCTTCACCACGTCCTGCCAACATATTTTCTACAGGAACTTTCGTTTCATTAAAGAAAACCTGACGCGTAGAAGAGGAGCGAATTCCTAATTTGTGCTCTTCATCACCCATTGAAATTCCGTTTGAAGGATCATTTTCAACAATGAAACCAGTAATGTTTTTATCGTCATCAATACGAGCGAAAACAATCATTAAATTACAAAAACCAGCATTTGAAATCCACATTTTTCCACCTGTGATTTTATAATGTGTTCCATCTTCTGAAAGAACTGCTTTCGTTTTTCCTGAATTAGCATCCGAACCTGCTCCTGGTTCTGTTAAACAATACGCACCAAACCATTCGCCAGAAGCTAGTTTTGGTACATATTTTTGTTTTTGTTCTTCAGTTCCATATAAGGTAATTGGCATGGTTCCAATTCCAGTATGCGCTCCAAAAGCAGTTGAAAACGAACCCGTTGCTCCTGAAATATAATCACAAACTAAAACGGTGTTTACGAATCCCATTTCCATTCCGCCATAAGCTGCAGGAACAGCCACACTTAAATAGCCTAGTTCACCAGCTTTACGCATAATGTCTTCGGTTAAAGCGTAATCTTTCTTTTCGAAGCGTTCTTTGTTTGGCCAAATTTCTTTGTCTACGAATTCGATAACCGAATCACGCATCATAACTTGTTCTTCATTGAAATCTTCTGGTGTGAAGATGTCTTCGCATTTTGTTTCTTTTACAAGGAATTGTCCTCCTCTGATGATATCTGACATAACTTTTATTTTTTTAGAGAAAAGAAAATCTTAATTTCTAATCATTATTGGTTAATTATTTTTTGGAACACAGATTGAAGAAATGGATAAAATTTTAAAAATTTCTCTAATTTTTTTAATCTGTGTTCCCTTTTTTTATTTCAAAAATTCGTAAATTCCTGCTGTACCTTGTCCTGTTCCCACACACATGGAAACAATTCCGTATTTACTTCCTCTTAATCGCATTTCGTCAAACAATTGAACAGAAAGTTTTGCACCAGTACAACCTAGTGGGTGTCCTAATGCAATAGCTCCACCATTTACGTTTACGATATCAGGATTTAAACCTAATTCTCTAACAACCGCTAACGATTGGGAAGCAAAAGCTTCGTTTAATTCAATTAAATCAATATCTGATTGTTTTAAACCTGCTTGTTTTAATGCTTTTGGAATTGCTTTCACTGGACCGATTCCCATGATTCTTGGTTCTACACCTGCCGAAGCAAAGTTTACTAATCGAGCAATAGGTTCAAGATTTAATTCTTTTACCATTTCTTCGCTCATAACTAATACGAATGCGGCTCCATCACTCATTTGAGATGAGTTTCCTGCTGTTACACTTCCGTCAGCTGCAAATACAGGTCTTAAACCTGCTAATGCCGCTACAGAAGTTCCTGCTCTTGGGCCTTCATCTTTGTTAACAACATAAGAACGTGTTTCTTTTTTACCATTTTCGTTGATAAAAGTTTCTTCTACTGTAATAGGAACTATTTGAGCGTCAAATTTACCTTCAGCTTGTGCTTTTAAAGCCTTCATATGTGAATGATATGCGAACTCATCTTGATCTTCACGAGAAACGTTGAATTGTTTTGCAACTGCTTCAGCAGTTAATCCCATTCCCCAATAATAATCTTCGTGACCTGCAGCAGCAGCTTTGTAATCTGGTGTTGGTTTATAGCCTCCCATTGGAATATAACTCATACTTTCGGCACCACCAGCAATGATACAATCCGCCATTCCGGATTGAATTTTAGCCGTAGCCATTCCGATAGTTTCAATACCTGATGCACAATATCTATTTACCGTAACACCTGGTACATCTTCTACATTTAATCCCATTAATGAAATTAATCTACCAACGTTTAAACCTTGTTCTGCTTCAGGCATGGCATTTCCTACCATAACATCATCAATACGAGTTTTATCAAAATTAGGAAGCTCTTTCATCATGTGTTCGATGGTTTCTGCTGCTAATTCGTCAGGTCTTTTGAATCGGAATACTCCTTTTGGTGCTTTTCCTACTGCTGTTCTATATGCTTTTACTATATATGCTGTTTTACTCATAGTTATTTTATTTAGTATATTGTATAATGAATCAATTGTATTTTGTAATTTGATTATCATATTTTGTATATGCTGTATTTCAGATTCTAAAAATTTAAAATCGGGTTCAACTATATAGCCTAAATTTTTGCATATTATAAGTTGTGTTTCAAATTCAAATGCGGAACCTAATGATATTCCAAGAAAATTACTAAAGTCTTTATCCGTTTTTCTACCACAACCCTCCGCAATATTAGAAGGAATTGAAACAGCACATCTTCTTATTTGAGATGTTAAACCATAGATTTCTTCTTTTGGGAATAATTGTGTTTTTAAATATGTTTCAGTAACTAATTCTATTGCTTTTTGCCAAACCTTTAATTCTTTGAAATAATTCATATCATTTAATTTACATTATACAATTTTACAATATACATTATACAATTAATTACGTAACGGTTTCCCTTTGGTTAACATGTACTGAATTCTTTCTAAAGATTTTCTTTCTCCAGTTAATGATAAAAATGCTTCTCTTTCTAAATCCAATAAATATTGTTCAGAAACTAAAGTTGCCTCTGATAAATCACCACCAGCCATAACGTAAGCTAATTTGTTGGCGATTTTTTTATCGTGTTCAGAAATGTATTTACCCGCTTCCATTTGGTCCGTTCCAACTAAGAACATACCTAAAGCTTGTTTCCCTAATACTTTGATATCTTTTCTTCTTACAGGTTGCGTGTAACCTTGTTCAGCCATTTGTAAAGCCACTTGTTTAGCTGTTGCAATTTGGCGGTCTTTGTTTACTACCACAATATCTCTTCCTTTTTGTAAAACTCCTGTATCAAATCCTTCGTAAGCTGAAGTAGCAACTTTTGCCATTCCTACAGTTAAGAAATATTCTTGTAAAACGTTTAATTCTACATCGTTTTTACGGAATAAATCAGAAGCTCTTAAAGCCATTTCTTTAGAACCACCACCACCAGGAATTACTCCAACACCAAATTCTACTAATCCGATGTAAGTTTCTGCTGCGGCAACAGCTCTATCAGCGTGCATGGTTAATTCACAACCACCACCTAATGTCATTCCGTGAGGAGCTGCGATTACTGGAATTGCAGAATAACGGCAACGCATCATCGTGTCTTGGAACATTTTGATAGCCATGTTTAATTCGTCATATTCTTGTTCGACTGCCATCATGAAAATCATTCCTAAATTAGCTCCAACAGAGAAATTTGCGCCTTGATTTCCAATTACTAAACCATTGTAGTCTTTTTCAGCAATATCAATAGCTTTATTGATTCCTTGTAAAACACCAGCTCCGATAGAATTCATTTTAGAGGTAAATTCTAAATTGATGATTCCTTCCCCTAAATCGGTAATGATTGCATCGCTGTTATTCCATATTTTTTTGCTTTCGCGAATGTTATTTAAGATAATGAAGGCATCTTGACCTGGAATTTTCTCTACTTTTTTGTTGGTGATAGAGTAGAAGTGTGTTGCTCCATCTTTGATCGAATAGAAAGATGTATTTCCAGAAGCTAACATATCCGTTACCCAAGAAGCTGGTTGGTAACCTTCCGCTTTCATTAATTCAATTCCTTTTTCAATTCCGATGGCATCCCAAATTTCGAATGGACCGTTTTCCCAACCGAAACCAGCTTTCATAGCATCGTCGATTTTATAGAAAGCGTCTGTGATTTCAGGAATTCTGTTTGAACAATATTGGAACATAGAAGCGAAGTTTTTTCTGTAGAAATCTCCTGCTTTGTCTTTTCCAGTAACTAAAACTTTGAATCTATCGATTGGTTTTTCAATCGTTTTGGTTAATTCTAAAGTAGCAAATGATGCTTTTTTATTTGCTCTATATTCTAAGGTGTTTAAATCTAAAGTTAGAATATCTTTCCCTTCTTTTTTGTAGAAACCTTGACCTGTTTTGCTTCCTAACCATTTGTTTTCCATCATTTTGTTAACAAATTCTGGAAGTTTGAATAATTCATGCGCTTCGTCGTTTGGACAATTTTCATAAATTCCGTTCGCAACATGAACCAAAGTATCTAAACCAACCACATCAACCGTTCTAAAAGTAGCAGATTTTGGACGACCAATAACAGGTCCAGTTAATTTATCAACTTCTTCAACGGTTAATCCCATTTCTTTTACTTGGCGGAATAAACTTTGGATTCCGAAGATTCCGATTCTATTTCCAATAAAAGCTGGAGTATCTTTTGCTACAACTGAAGTTTTTCCAAGGAATTTTTCTCCATAACCATTCAAGAAATCTAATACTTCATTAGAGGTTTTTGGACCAGGAATGATTTCAAATAATTTTAAGTAACGTGCTGGATTAAAAAAGTGCGTTCCACAGAAATGTTGTTGGAAATCATCGCTTCTTCCTTCGCTCATGAATTGAATTGGAATACCAGACGTATTTGAAGTAACTAAAGTTCCTGGTTTTCTATATTTGTCAACTTGTTCAAAAACAATTTTCTTGATATCTAAACGTTCTACAACTACCTCAATAATCCAATCGGCAGTTGCAATTTTTGACATATCATCTGTTGTGTTACCCGTAGTAATTCTTGAAGCAAAACTTGGATGATAAATAGGAGAGGGCTTCGATTTTAAAGCGTTGCCTAAATGATCATTAACCAATCGGTTTCTAACGGCTTTACTTTCTAAAGTCAATCCTTTTTTCTGTTCTGCATCGGTTAGTTCGTTAGGTGCAATGTCTAATAGTAAGACTTCTACACCAATATTGGCAAAATGACATGCAATGCCACTTCCCATAATTCCGGAACCAATAACAGCAACTTTTTTAATAGTACGTTTCATGTTTATAGGTTTGTTTTTATTTGTCGTTATAGATTTTTTTATCGGTAATTAAATCGTTTATAATTTCGGCAACTTCCATAAAGTGTTGTAGTTTTTCTTCACTTACATGTTGTTTTACGGCTTCATTAAATAGAAGTACAGTTTCTTTAGAAAGTTCTCTTTTTTCTTTGCCATCCTTCGTTAGTTGAATAATTACACCTCTTCCATCTGTTGGATTTTTTTTTCGGGTAATTAATCCTCGTTCTTCCATAGATTTTAAGGTTCTGGTTAAACTAGTAGCTTCCATTCCCATTTTTGGACCTAAAGTTGTTGATGGCGAACCTTTTTCTCTATCAATACTTAATAATGCAAATCCAGTTGCCATGGTAGCTCCATATTTTGCAGCTTCCTCGTTATACATTCTAGCAACTGCTTGCCAAGTTGCTCTAAGTATATAGTCTATTGTTTTATCTTTCATAGAATTACTATCTAAACTTTTTCAAATATAAAAAAAAATACTATGCATGCATAGTATTTTTAACATTTTTTGCAAAATTTAACATTTTAAAATAGCAAAACCCACGAAATGTGGGTTTTAGCGTTTCTATCCGTAAATTTTTTGATATAAATCGTTGTATTTATCCTTAATAATTTTACGTTTTAATTTCATGGTTGGAGTTAAGTGACCATCAACGATTGACCAAACATCTGGAGTAAGTTCAAATCGTTTTACTTTTTCCCAATTTCCAAATTTCTCATTGCATTGATCAATTTCTTCCTGAATTCTGTCGACTACCATTTTATTAGCACATAATTCTTCATTGGTATTGAAATTAAGATTATGTCTTGTTGCCCATTCTCTAACAAATTCGAAATTAGGTTGAATGAAAGCTGCTGGCATTTTTTCGCCATCACCAATAACCATGATTTGTTCAATAAAACGCGACTGTTTGAAAGTATTTTCTAAAACTTGAGGAGCAACATATTTTCCACCAGAAGTTTTGAACATTTCTTTTTTACGGTCGGTAATTTTTAAGAAACCATCAGCGTCAATTTCACCAATATCACCTGTATGGAAATAACCGTCTTTTAAAACTTCGCTAGTTTGTGTTTCGTCTTTGTAATATCCAATCATTACGTTTGGACCTTTACACAAGATTTCTCCGTCTTCAGCAATTTTTACTTCAACTCCGTCCAATACTTTACCAACTGAACCTACTCTGAAACCGACATTTCTCATATCGTTTACTGAGATTACAGGAGAAGTTTCCGTTAATCCATAACCTTCCATAACAGGAATGTTAGCAGCGCAAAAAACTTTTGTTAAGCGAGATTGTAATGCAGCACTTCCTGAAACTAGTAATTCTAATTCGCCACCTAAACCTTCTTGCCATTTTGAAAAAATTAATTTTCGAGCAATTTTAAGTTTAAATTCATAAAAAGCGCCATTTTGTTTGTAAGGTTTGTATTCCATTCCTAAATCTAAAGCCCAAAAGAAAAGTGCTTTTTTGATTCCGGTTAAATCAGCTCCTTTAGCATAAATTTTATCATATACTTTTTCTAACAAACGAGGTACAACCGACATTACATGTGGTTTAACCTCTTTTAGATTGTCAGATATTTTTTCAATACTTTCTGCGAAGTAAATTGAGATACCATAATATTGGTATAAATACGTCAACATTCTTTCGAAGATATGACAAATAGGTAAGAAGCTCAAAGCTCTTGTACTTCCTGCTCTTAAAGGTACTCTTGGAGCACTCATTAAAACATCGGAAACAATGTTTTGATGACTAAGCATTACACCTTTTGGTCTTCCTGTAGTTCCAGAGGTATAAATGATTGTTGCTAAATCTGTTGTTAATACATTATTTTTTCGGTCTTCAACGACATCTTGGTTGTCTGTATTTGCACCTAATTCTAAAACTTCTTTCCAACTTTTACAACCTGCAATATCATTATAAGAATACACTTCTTTTAATAATGGTACATTAGATTTAATGCTTTGTAATTTCTCATAAACTTCAAGGTCAGAAACAAAAACGTATTGTGATTCTGAATGGTTTAAAATGTATTCGTAATCTTCGGCAGAAATTGTTGGATACATTGGAACGGTTTGAGCACCAGTTTGTAATACACCAATATCTGTAATATGCCATTCAGTTCTATTATTAGACGAAATGATTGCTATTTTATCATTTTTATTTACGCCTAATCGAAGTAGACCTCTTGAAATCGCATTGGCTTTGTCTAAATATTCTTGAGTGGATGTTTTAACCCATTCATTTCCATATTTAGTAACTAGAGCATCTTTTAAATTATACTTTTCTAATTGGTAGTAAGGAAAGTCAAATAAGCGTGTGATATTGTTCATAATTCGCAATTATTATTTTATGCAAATTATAAAAATAAAATTAATAATACAATTTTTTATATAGTTGATAATCTTTAGATTATAATTTTAACAAAAATAAAATAGTATGCTTGCCTACTAATTTTTACATTATTTGAGAAAGTGTGATAAAAATTATTGAAACTATTGCTAAAAAGATACCAAAGTAGTTCCATTTAGTTATTTTTTCTTTAAAAATTAGAATTCCAGCAATACTTCCTAAAATAATTACTCCCATATTCATACCAGCAAAAACAGTGGATGGATTTTCAGATAAAGCTTTATGTGCTTTTAAATAGAAGAGAATATTTCCGAAATTTAAAATTCCTAAAGCTAATCCCCATAGTATATTTTTGAATTCTAATTTTTCTTTTTGAACAAGTATTTTTCCGATTAGAAATGATATGGAAATTACAAATGCACCACAAAAGATTATAAATAAGGAAGTAGTAAAGCTAATATCCTTAAAGACAGCTACTCTTTTAAATAGAATATCGATGATTCCAAATCCCAATAAAACCAATAATGGATATGCCCAATTGTTAGATTTATTATCTGATTTTTTATTCAATGTAAAAAATATAGCTGAAAATCCGATGATAAATCCGATAATTTTTAGTTGACTAAATGTTTCATTAAATATAAAGTAGGAAGCAGTTAACGGAATAAATAAGGATAATCGTTGTGCAATATCTGTTTTTACAATTCCTGTTTCTTTGATGGATTTGGCTTGAATTAAAAACACAATCGGTAATAAAATTGCTAATCCAATAAAAAGGGCATAAGGAATTGTTTTTTCTTCGAAGGTTAATTTGGGTTGGTAAGTATAATAAGTAAGGAGTAAAGCAGAACAATAATTAAACGTAATAATTTGAAAAACGTTTAATTGAAATCGTTTGGCTACTTTTAAAAATATCCCAACACTTACACTACAAATTACGCTTAAAATGACAAACCACATGATTCTTTATTTTTTGCAATATTAGTAAAGTTTTAAACAAAAAGAGTGGTGTTATTCAAAACCATTTTTTTTTCATTAAAAAACGTGATTTATATTAATATTATCCTTGATATTATAACTATAATGCAAAATAATTGACCACCTTTGAAAATGTGTGCTTTTCTATTTCTTGTTTTCTATCCAATTTCTAGCATTCACAAACGCTTCTAACCATGGCGAAACTTCGTCTTTTTGTCCTCTTGCTGGATATTGAGCCCAGTTCCAAGGGAATGTTGAACGCTCAATGTGTGGCATCATCACTAAATGTCTTCCAGTTGTATCGCACATCATAGCTGTATTGAAATCAGAACCATTTGGATTTGCTGGATAACTTTCGTAACCATATTTAGCTACAATGTTATATTTTTCTTCAGAATAAGGCAATTTGAATTTTCCTTCTCCGTGCGAAATCCAAACACCTAAAGTAGTTCCTTCTAACGTTGATAACATTACCGAATTATTTTTCTGAACCGTTACCGAAGTAAAACCACTTTCGTGCTTATTCGAAGTATTATGATGCATTTTTCCGTGTACTTCGTGTTCTGGATTGATTAATTCTAATTCCATTAGTAACTGACAACCATTACAAATTCCTACCGAAAGTGTGTCTTCGCGTTTGTAGAAGTTTTTCAATGCGGTATTCGCTTTTTCGTTGTATAAAAACGCTCCAGCCCAACCTTTAGCGGAACCTAAAACATCTGAATTTGAAAAGCCTCCAACGGCTCCAATGAATTGAATATCTTCCAATGTTTCTCTTCCCGAAATTAAATCGGTCATATGAACATCTTTTACATCAAAACCGGCTAAGAACATTGCATTTGCCATTTCGCGCTCTGAATTACTTCCTTTTTCACGAATAATAGCGGCTTTTGGTCTTGGTTTTGACCCATCAATCACAGGTAGTTTTCCATCAAAATGAGAAGGGACAGTTAACTGTAATTTCTGATTTTTGTAATTATCAAAACGTTCCTGAGCCATTCCGTTTTTAGATTGTTTTGAATCTAAAAGGAAAGAAGTTTTAAACCAAGTATCTCTTAAAGTAGAAATACTAAATGTTAAACTATCTTCACCATTAATAACGGTAAACGCATCACCATCGATAGCAGAACCAATTTTGAAAATTTCAATATTATGTTGTGCGAAAGTTGCTTCCACTTCAGCATTTGCTTGGAAAACAACTCCAATATTTTCATTAAATAAGGTTTTAACCGTATCTTTTTCTCCTAAAGAACTCAAGTCGATTAATGCACCTAAATTAGCATCTGCAAAACACATTTCTAATAGTGTAGTGATTAATCCACCACTTCCAATATCGTGTCCAGCTTTAATTTTTCTTTCTTTGATTAAATTCTGTAAAACGTTGAACGCTTTTTTAAAGAATTCCGAATCTTGAATCGTTGGAACATCATTTCCAATTTTATTCAACACTTGCGCAAATGAACTTCCACCTAATTTAAACGAATCTTGTGATAAGTTGATGTAGTAAATGTTACCTCCGTTTCTTTGTAAAACTGGTTCTACGACTTTAGTAATATTTGAACAATTTCCAGCTGCTGAAATAATAACCGTTCCTGGTGCGATTACTTCATCATTCGGGTATTTTTGTTTCATCGAAAGCGAATCTTTACCTGTTGGAATATTGATTCCCAATTCAATAGCAAAATCCGAACATCCTTTCACGGCTTCATATAAACGAGCGTCTTCACCTTCGTTTTTACAAGCCCACATCCAGTTAGCTGATAAAGAAACCGATTTCATACCTTCTTTTAATGGAGCCCAAACTAAATTTGATAAAGCTTCACCAATCGCCGTTCTTGAACCCGCCACAGGATTCACTAAAGCCGAAATAGGCGAGTGGCCTATCGAAGTAGCAATTCCTTCTTTTCCTTTAAAATCCAATGCCATAACTCCGACATTGTTTAAAGGTAATTGTAAAGGACCTACACATTGCTGTTTAGCAACGCGTCCGCCAACACAACGGTCAACTTTATTGGTTAACCAATCTTTACAAGCTACGGCTTCTAATTGTAAAACTTGATTTAAATAGCTTCCTATATTTTCTTTTGAATATTCTAAATCTGAATAATTTGTAGTAACGGTTTTGTCCGTCATAATGGTTTTTGGCGAACTTCCGAAGAAATCTTCCAAGGCATAATCCATTGGTTTTAATCCTGTAGATTTTGATTCGAAGGTAAATCTATGGTCGTTAGTTACATCACCCACTTGATACATTGGAGAACGCTCTCTATCGGCAATTCTTTGTAACGTTTCGATGTCTTTTTCACCAATAACCAATCCCATTCTTTCTTGCGATTCGTTTCCGATGATTTCTTTTGCAGAAAGTGTTGGGTCACCAACAGGTAATTTATCTAAATCGATTAATCCTCCTGTTTCTTCCACTAATTCAGATAAACAGTTCAAATGCCCACCAGCACCATGATCGTGAATAGAAACAATTGGATTGTTGTCACTTTCTACCAAACCACGAATAGCGTTCGCAGCACGTTTTTGCATTTCTGGATTCGAACGTTGGATGGCATTTAATTCAATTCCTGAACCAAAAGCACCTGTATCTGCTGAAGAAACCGCAGCACCACCCATTCCAATTCTATAATTTTCACCTCCTAAAATAACGATTTTATCGCCAGCTGTAGGTTTCTTTTTAATCGCTTGATCTAATTTTCCGTAACCAATTCCACCCGCTTGCATGATGACTTTATCGTAACCAATTTTACGATTGTTTTCTTCATGCTCGAAAGTTAAAATAGAACCCGTAATTAAAGGTTGTCCAAATTTATTTCCAAAATCTGAAGCTCCGTTCGACGCTTTAATTAAAATATCCATTGGCGTTTGGTACAACCAAGGTCTTTCTGCCATTCCATTTTCCCAAGGACGTTCATCTGCTAAACGAGAATACGAAGTCATGTAAACCGCAGTTCCTGCTAATGGTAAAGAACCTTGCCCACCCGCTAAACGATCACGAATTTCTCCTCCTGAACCGGTTGCAGCACCGTTGAATGGCTCAACAGTTGTAGGGAAGTTGTGCGTTTCTGCTTTTAAAGAAAGTACCGAATCAAATTCCTTTTCTTGGTAGAAATCAGGTTTGTCAGCACTTATTGGAGCAAATTGCGTCACTTTTGGACCTTTTACAAAAGCCACGTTATCTTTATAAGCCGAAACAATATCGTTTGGATTTGTTTCTGATGTTTTTTTGATTAATTTGAATAAAGAAGTTGGTTTTTCTTCACCATCAATTACAAATGTTCCATTGAAAATTTTATGACGGCAGTGTTCAGAATTTGCTTGTGAGAAAGCAAAAATTTCAGAATCGGTTAACTTTCTTCCTAATTTTGTAGAAAGATTATTCAAATAGTCCACTTCTTCTGGACTTAAAGCTAAACCTTCTGATTTATTATAAGCGGCAATATCTTCAATATCCAAAATTGGTTCTGGTTGGATATTAATCGTATAAATTTCTTGATGTAATTCCGAATACTTTTGCGAAAGCATTGGGTCGAAATCATTAAAATCGGCAGCTACTTTTTCAAATTCCTCGATACGAATGATGCCAGAAATCCCCATGTTTTGAGTGATTTCTACAGCATTGGTACTCCAAGGCGTAACCATAGCGGCACGGGGTCCAACAAAAAAATCCGACAATACGGATTTTTCTATTTTATGTGCGTTGCCAAAAAGCCAATTTAATATGTTGATGTCTTCAGTCGATAATACGTTTTGCGTTTGTACCGCAAAAACGGTGTTGGATTGGTTTCCGAAGAAATGAATCATTGTATGTAGTTGTTTGTGTTGTTGTTTGAAAGTGCAAATTTATTCTAAAAAGTTAGAAGTTCAAAGTTTTAAGAGTGCATAAAAACAAAAAAAGCTGTTCTTTTTTGAACAGCTTTGGTTTTATTTGTTGAAAACTACATTTTACGTTTCGAAACTACTTGCATCGACTTGAATTCTTTGCCATCTTCCAAAACATCAAACATTTCCATTTTTTGGTTGTTATCGTCAATATAGGTAATAACTTCTTTTACTTTTTTAGCCTTTTTAGTTACTGGGTCTACCATTTCGCCATGAAAAGTAGATGTTTTTGTAGCTTCATCATATTTTCCACGAGTAACCATCATTCCAGTTCCCATGTTGTCTATCCAAGTTGATACAAACTCTTGCGTTGCATTATCAAAAGCAACCGTTCCTTTTCCTTCAAATGGCATTCCAAACATATCTCCCGTATAGTTTCCTTCTTGGTATTTACCACCCATAATCATTTTATAAGTTACAGTAGCTGTAGATTTCATTTCTTGTGGATTGTCAGGAGACCAGAATGTTAATTCGGCATCCCAAGTACCACTATCTTTAGCTAACATTTCATGCGCTTTTGATGGAGTAGCATAATCAGCCCAAGCTTTAGCAACGGTCGCAGAATCTGGTTTTGTTTCCGTAGTAACTTCTTCTTTAGTTGTTGATTCTACTGGTTTTTGTGCTTCTTCTTTTTTGCAAGAAACCAATGTTAAACCAATAATTAAAAGAGATAAAGAGAGCTTTTTCATAATTGTATAATTTAATTGGTTAGTCAAATGTAATCCAATTGTACGCACCCATATCAGTTGCGCCACTTCTTGAATTATTTAAAATATCATTAAAAGTAGAGTAGGTGTTATTAGCAGTACCTTTTGCTGCTGAATCTTCACCAATTATTAAATCATTCTTTGTAGCATCTCTAAAAAATGGTTTATTTACAGTTGAATTTGTAGCAATTAAGCAATTTATAAATCTCGGATTTACTGAAAATTGATATAATGTGTTGTTTGTAAATTGATTACTATAATCTGCAAATTTTATTAAACAATGATCAAAATTATATTCAAAAACAGTTCCTCTTTTCTTAAGTGATAAACCTAAATTTGAGGATCCATAAATTATACAATTTTTAAAATTTGCGCTGGTTAAGGCTGCAATTTGCTCTCCTGTTTCAGTTTCTATATAATCATCTAAAATAATGCATGTTTGTGTTGAACTAGCCCAATAATTTGCAAAGGTACAATGTGTAAATTCATAGCTTCCTCCAAAACTCCCTGCAAATGAAGCTTGTCCACAATTATTGATGACCATGTTTTTACCTTCTATATTTCCAGTTCGAGCTAAAATTCCAACATTTGCACAATTATAAATTTGAGTATTTTCGATATCTAAAGTTGGAGTAGGAGTTCCATCGTTTCCTGAGACTAAAAGTCCAACTGTAGCATTTTTGATAGTTAGATTTTTGATTTGATTGTTTGTACTACCTTGTGTGAGCCAAATCGTTCCCCATTGTCCAGGAACTTCTGCAAAATCGGGTTCTAAACGATCGCCTTCGAAGATGACTTCGTTTTCTAAGGCTGCTGTTGTTGAATTTGTTCCATTTACATGAATCGAAGCATTATTGGCAACGATTAATCCTGATTCGGCATGAAAATGTATTCTAGCACCTGCATCAACCACTAAGGTCTTATTAGAAGGAACCGCTGCATAACCATATATCACATAAGGTTTCGTATTGGTCCAATGCAATTCATCTCCATTCACTGGATTCGTTTCTTCCAAAAATCGACCACGGATTGTAATTGGATCGCCATTGCCATCAACTCCTAGATTTAGTTCATCATATGTGTATGATTCATCCGGATTTTGAACTCTTCCAGGATAAATAAAATAGGCATCTTGAATTAAAGTAACCAATTCCACTTTTTGGTGGTTTGAATTGGTTTCTTCACCAAATAAAATTTGATCGGTATATAAAAAGTCGGTAGGATTTGCATCGGCTACTTCAGCAGTTACCGACACAAAAATATACATGCTGTCTTTTGCTAGAAGTTCAACATCTTCAAATACTTGTCCAGCCATACCATCTACCATTAATCGGTATTTTGAAGCGGTTCCTTTTTTTAAACGTAAAGAAGGAATAGAAATATTTTTATCAGTATTGTTATATACTTTTAATGTGTAAGTACTTGAGCCAATATTCGTAAATACGGTGTCTAAATAAACGGTGTCTTTAGAAAAACTCAAGCCACCAGTTTGTGATTCAAAATCAAAATCGTTTCGGCAAGAAGTTACTGAAACGGCTAATCCTATTAATAATAAAAGTAATAAACGACGCATGTAGAGTTAATTTTGGTAAATGTAATTATTAATTTAAATTTTTGAAAATAAACTTTTCGTTTTAACCACATAGCAACATAGATAACCTTTTTGACTGAGTTTATTTTAGTTCAAATATTGAATTACATTGGGCTATTGTTTTCTAATGTAAAGTTTGAACGCTTTTAAATTCAAATTACAGGACTATGTTTCTATTTGGTAAT
>JBILST010000022.1:0-15673 GCA_044371865.1 Flavobacterium sp. | reverse complement strand
TTTCAAAGAAAGTTTGAGAGATTTCAAGAAATTAATGACTGATTTGGCAATGGAAATGAAGTTTGAAGAAGCGCAAAAAATCAAAGAAAAAATCGAGGTTTTAGAAAATTACCAATCGCGCTCCACGATTTTGAATCCGAAAATATCCAATTTGGATGTGTTTTCGATTATCTCTGATGAAACGATGGCATATGTGAACTTTTTACAAATTTCGCATGGAGCCATTGTTCGTTCGCATACCTTGGAATTGAAGAAAAAATTAGACGAAACCAACGAAGAATTGTTAGAATTAGCGGTGGTAGAATTGCGCGAACGTTTTCATTTGAATGCACGAGAAATTGTAGTTCCTTTTCCAATTGATTTGGGAGAAAATATCAAAGTCACAGTGCCGCAATTAGGTGATAAGAAGCAAATTTTAGAATTATCAGAACGTAATGCCAAATATTATCGCTTAGATCAATTAAAGCAAATTCAAATTGTCGATCCTGAGCGCCACACGAATCGTATCATGGCGCAAATGCAAAAAGATTTGCGTTTATCAGTAGAGCCAAGACATATAGAATGTTTTGATAATTCGAATATTCAAGGAACGAATCCCGTTGCGGCTTGCGTGGTGTTTAAAGATGGAAAACCGAGTAAGAAAGACTATCGTCATTTCAACATCAAAACAGTTGAAGGGCCAAATGATTTTGCCTCAATGGAAGAAGTGGTGTACCGAAGATATAAACGTATGTTAGATGAAAATCAGCCGCTCCCACAATTAATTATTATTGACGGTGGAAAAGGACAATTGTCATCCGCATTAAAAAGTATTGATGATTTAGGATTGCGAGGCAAAATTGCCATTATTGGAATTGCAAAACGTTTGGAGGAGTTGTTTTATCCAGGCGATTCAGCACCTTTATATTTAGATAAAAAATCAGAAACCTTAAAAGTAATTCAGTTTTTACGAAACGAAGCGCATCGATTTGGAATTACACATCATCGCGATAAACGAAGTAAATCGGCACTAACCAATAGTTTGGAAAGTATTCCTGGAATTGGCGAAAAAACCATGATTACATTAATGAAACATTTTAAAAGTGTTAAAAGATTGCAAGCAGCTGATGAAAAAGCAATTTCTGAGGTTGTAGGTCTTTCAAAAGCCAAAAAAATTTCCGACTTTTACAAGACAATTCAATCCTAAAAAAAGTAATGAAAAAACTTCTCTTGTTGGTAAGTCTACTAATTTTTACTCAAATTAGCTTGGGACAAGATAATAATACACAAAATAAGCGCCCAAAAGTTGGCTTAGTATTAAGTGGTGGAGGTGCAAAAGGATTGGCGCATATTGGTGTGCTTAAAGTGATTGATTCGCTAGGGATTAAAGTAGATTATATTGCAGGAACAAGTATGGGAGCAATCGTTGGAGGCCTGTATGCATCTGGATATAATGCAAACCAATTAGAAACTATTTTTTCAAATATTGACGTAGATGCATTACTGCAAGATTATACTCCAAGAGAAGCAAAATCATTTTATGAAAAACGGAACGATGAAATTTATGCTTTAATTTTACCTTTTAATAAATTTAAATTGGGGCTTCCTTCAGGCTTATCAAAAGGGCTTTATAATTTTAATTTAATTTCTTTATTAACTAAGCATGTAAGTAATGTTAGAGATTTTAATCAATTACCAATCCCTTTTTTGTGTATTGCTACAGATGCAGAAACAGGTGAAAAAGTAGTTTTAGAGAAAGGAATTTTAGCTCAGAACATGATAGCAAGTGGCGCTCTGCCTACACTTTATAATCCAGTTGAAATTAATGGCAGATTGTTAATAGATGGCGGGGTAGTAGATAATTATCCAATAGAAGAATTACTAGCAAAAGGAGTTGATGTTGTAATTGGAGTTGATGTTCAAGATGGTTTAAAATCTAGAGAAGAATTAAAAGGGGTTACTTCGCTTTTATCCCAAATTAATAATTTTTCCATGATTGAAAAAATGGCCCAAAAGCAAAAAGCTACTAACATATATATTAAACCAGACATTAAAGGGTTTTCGGTTGTGGATTTTGAAAGAGGGGAAGCGATAATTTTTAAAGGAAAACAAAAAGCCTTAGAATTTGTTCCAGTATTGTTACCCTATGTGAATTCGAAATCGAAACAAACGAATGCTGTTATTGTTCAAGATTCAATCTATATTAAGGAAGTTAGTTTTAATAAACTTGATAATTTCACAAGGGCTTATATCTTGGGTAAATTAAAATTCAAAAGAAATATTAAAATTTCGAATAAGCAGTTTCAGAAAGGGATTTCAAATTTAAATGCTACACAAAATTTTAGCGCCATAAATTATTATTTTGAAAAAGCGCAAGATGGCGACAATTTAATTTTGCAATTAAAAGAAAATGAAAACAATACATTTTTAAAATTTGGTTTGCATTATGATGAATTATATAAGAGTGGAATTTTATTAAATTATACTAAAAAAAAATTTTTTGTTAAAAATGATGTGGTGTCTCTTGATTTGATCTTAGGAGATAATATCCGATACAATTTTGACTATTACATTGATAATGGGTTTTATTGGAGTTTTGGTTTTAATTCTAAACTAACCACTTTTAATAGAAATGTAACAAGTAACATTACAAGAGATTTGGCAATTGACCCTAGTGTTAGTGCTATCAACGTAGATTTTTTTGATTTAAGCAATCAAGCTTATTTGCAGACGATTTTTGCACAAAAATTTTCAATAGGTTCCGGGGTAGAATTTAAATACTTAAGATTAAGATCGGAAACTTTACAAAATTCAAATTCAGTTTTTGAAAGCAGTAATTATTTGTCTCTTTTTGGGTTCGTAAAATATGATTCTTTTGATAAAAAGTACTTTCCAAAAACAGGTTGGAATTTTAACTCAGAATTACGCTACTATATTTATTCTTCTGATTATATAAATAATTTCGAAAGATTTTCAATAGCTAAAGCTGATTTTGGTTTTGCACAACCTATTGCTAAACACGTAACTTTTAAATTTCAATCTGAAGGAGGGTTTTCAATTGGTGAACGAAGTGTTTCTTATTTCGACTTTATTTTAGGCGGATATGGTTTTCAGCAAGTTAATAATATTAAGCCTTTTTTAGGATATGATTTTTTAAGCGTTGTAGGAGAAAGTTACTTAAAACTTTCATTAACTGCAGATTATGAGTTTATTAAAAAACATCATTTTAATTTTATTGCTAACTTTGCAAACATTGGAAATAATATTTTTGACACGGTTGACACATGGTTTGAAAGGCCTAATTACTCAGGTTATTCCTTTGGTTACGGGATGGAAACTGTAATTGGACCAGTAGAAATTAAGCATTCATGGTCGCCTGAAACAAGAGATCATTACACTTGGTTTTCAGTTGGTTTTTGGTTTTAATTATTTTTTTTACGACATTTGTAATGATGAAAAATTGGGCAGGCTTACTTTCGCATTTAAAGTTCCTCATCAAGAGAAATCCTGAGTGAGTAATTTTTTAATTTAATTAGCAGGGTTTTACAATCTTGCAAAAGCTATTTTATAACTTTAAATTAAAGAAAATGCCAATATATCACAAACTAGGGAACATCCCTCACAAAAGACATATTCAGTTCCGTAAACCAAACGGAGATTTGTATTATGAGCAATTGTTCGGTACTGTTGGTTTTGACGGTATGTCAACCAATTCGTATCACGAACAAAGACCAACACAGGTTAAAGAAATTAGAAGACAATACAGTGTTGCGCCAAAAATTGCAAAAGCAAACAACATTCAATCATATAAGTTAAGAGGATTTGATGTTGCACCTCAAGACGATTTTTTAGAGAGCAGAAAAATTGTATTAACAAATTCAGACTGTCATATTGTTTTAGCGGCGCCTAGAAAATCTACAACCGATTATTTTTATAAAAACACCGATTCAGATGAGGTAATTTTTATTCATCAAGGAACAGGAAAATTAAGAACCATGTTAGGAAATTTAGATTTCAAATATGGCGATTACTTAGTAATTCCTCGTGGGATGATTTATAAAATGGATTTTGATACTGAAGACAATCGTTTGTTTATTGTAGAATCACATTCACCGGTTTATACGCCAAAACAATATAGAAACTGGTTCGGACAATTATTAGAACATTCGCCATTTTGCGAAAGAGATATTCGCCGTCCAGAAGAATTAGAAACGTATAATGAAAAAGGAGATTTCGTAATCAAAGTAAAGAAAAAAGACGAAATTTTCGAAATGGTTTATGCTTCACATCCATTTGATGTAATTGGTTATGATGGATTTAATTATCCATATGCCTTTTCAATTCATGATTTCGAACCAATTACAGGAAGAATTCATTTACCACCACCAATTCATCAAACTTTTGAAACAAACGCATTTGTAATTTGTTCGTTTGTTCCAAGATTATATGATTACCACCCATTGTCTATTCCAGCGCCATACAATCATAGTAATATTGATGCCGATGAGGTATTGTATTATGTGGATGGAGATTTCATGAGCAGAAACGATGTAAAACCAGGAAATATTTCCTTACATCCTGCCGGAATTCCACACGGACCGCACCCAGGAGCAGCTGAAAGAAGTATTGGTAAAAAAGAAACGTTAGAATTAGCAGTAATGGTAGATACGTTCAAACCTTTAATGGTTACAGAAGAAGCTATGAATATTGCTGATGATACGTATTATCAATCTTGGTTAGAAGAATAAATAAAAAACAACAACAACTCAGGTTTTTTTAAACCTAAATTAAAAATATAAAATTATGTCACAAGAATTAAAATCAGTCGAGTACGGCTTAGAAAAAATATTTGAAGGAGCGCAAGATTTCTTACCTTTATTAGGAACAGATTACGTAGAATTTTACGTTGGAAATGCTAAGCAAGCAGCTCATTTTTATAAAACAGCTTTTGGTTTTCAATCACATGCATACAAAGGATTAGAAACAGGGTCTAAAGACGCTGTAAGTTATGTGTTAAAACAAGACAAAATCAGATTAGTTTTAACTACGGCTTTAACAAGTAACTCTCCAGTTGGAGAACATGTAAAAAAGCATGGCGATGGTGTAAAAATCGTAGCACTTTGGGTTGAAGATGCTAGAAAATCTTTTGAAGAGACTACTAAACGTGGTGCAAAAGTTTTTATGGAGCCAACAGTAGAAACGGATGAGTTTGGTGAAGTAGTTCGTGCAGGAATTTATACTTATGGTGAAACTGTGCATATGTTTGTAGAGCGTAAAAACTATACAGGTTCATTTTTACCAGGATTTGTTGAATATAAGTCAGATTACAATCCGTCATCAGTTGGTTTAAAATACATTGACCATATGGTAGGAAATGTGGGATGGAATGAAATGAATACATGGGTAAAATGGTATGAGGATGTGATGGGATTTGTGAATTTCTTATCGTTTGATGATAAACAAATTACTACAGAATATTCTGCCTTAATGTCTAAAGTAATGAGTAATGGTAACGGAAGAATTAAATTCCCTATCAACGAGCCAGCAGAAGGAAAGAAAAAATCTCAAATTGAAGAATATTTAGATTTTTATGAAGGTCCAGGGGTTCAACACATTGCAGTTGCAACAGATGATATTTTAACTACAGTTGCCGAAATGCGCGCAAGAGGAATTGAGTTTTTAAGTACACCACCTCAAGCATATTATGATGCAATTCCAGAAAGATTAAAAGATCATATGTCAAAATTCAAAGAAGATATCAACGAACTTCAAAAATTAGGTATCATGATTGATGCAGACGAAGAAGGATATTTATTGCAAATTTTTACTAAACCAGTGGAAGATCGTCCAACACTTTTCTTCGAAATTATTCAAAGAATGGGCGCTAGAGGCTTTGGTGCAGGTAACTTTAAAGCCCTTTTTGAGTCTATTGAACGTGAGCAAGCTTTGCGAGGAACTTTGTAATAGTTAAAAATTAATTTGCTGTTTAGAAATAAATGTTATTTTTGTTTCTAAACAGCTTTTTTTTATGAATTTTTTTAAATTTTTTTTGTTATTTCTTTTGACGTTTAATTGTTACGCACAAGATAAAATCAAATTATTAGATACTTTAAACTCTAATTTTTTTAAAGTAGAGTTGTTGAAATTTTATAAAGAAAAATACAACTTATTTAATTCAAATCTAAATATTAATACATCTGGACAAACTAAACTTTCCAAAACAATTTATTTAGAATATCAAGAAGAATTTTTAGAAAAAATTAAGAACGATAACTTTATATCTGATAAAAGTATAAATGATTATGTTCAAAAATTATTGCTTGAAATTTTAGAAAAAAATAAATTAAGCAAAAAAGATTACAAGATTTTAATTTCTAAAGATCCTGAAATTAACGCCTATAATTCAGGCGACGGGACAATAGTTGTTAATTTTGGTTTATTTACCATTTTGGAGAGTGAAGATGAATTAGTTTTTGTTTTATGTCATGAAATAAGCCATCAAGAATTGCAACATGTTAAAAAAGAAGTTGAGAGTTTTGTTAATTTACAAGTTTCGGAGGAAATAGTTAGTAAAACAAAAGAAATAAAGAAACTAAAATATAATCGTTCTAGAGCAGCGAATACGTTCTTACTAAAACTGAATTATAAAAATTATTTTCATAGAAGGAAAAAGGAAATTGAGGCGGATTCATTAGGGTTTTATTTTTATTCAAAAACAAATAGAGATTTAAAAAAAACCACAACTTTATTAGAAAAACTAAATGAATCTAATAAAGAGAAAGATTCTTTAACAGTTCAAGATTATAAGGTATTGTTTGAAACAGGCTCTTATAAATTGAAGAATAAATATTTTGAAATTGAAAAATCGATTTTTAACAAATATGATTATAAACCAGCATACCAAATAGATTCTTTAAAAACCCATCCTGATTGTTTAACTCGCATAAAAAAAATAGAAAAATTTATAAAAAATCAAAATTTTAAAAGCGCTTCTTCTGAGGAATTTTTGGAACTAAAGAAAATCGCTAATTATCAAAATTTATATAATTTGTATTTAAGTGGGGAATTTGGAATTTGTCTGTATGAATCGCTTAAAAAATATAAAGGAAGCAATGATTTGTTTTATGAGAATTTAATATTTCTAACTTTAGTTGATGTCAAAAAGGCAAAAGAAAACCAAACACTTTCAAGGTGTGTTCCACAATTAGATTACGTATACAATTCAGAAAGTTTGAATAGATTTATTACTTTAATGAATAATTTAAAAAGCAGTGATTTAGAAATTTTAATTCAAAAATTTAAATGAAAAAAATAGTATTAGGTGTTTTATTGATTTTTACTCAATTTGTAGTGGCTCAAATGGTTGAGTTAAGTAAATTGTCTTCTGGAAAATTGTATGATTCAGATGTAATTAAAGATGAGAAAAATAATATAAAAGGTTATTTTCTTCTTTTTGAATCCGATAAAATTCAAAAAGAAACTTATATCTTGGAATATGTTGTCTTAGATGAAAATTTAACAAAAGTTACAAATGGTTATATTGAAGAAATGAAATATAGTTCACTTTTATTAAAAGCAGATAAGATAACTACCGATATTACTTTATTTAATAACAAGTTGTTGATAGAATTAAATGATGATACCGAGAATGGAAAAATATTTAGAAGATATAGAACTTTGGATTTGTCAAATAATAAAATGAGTGATATATTCATTTTTAGAAATGGAAAAGTAGAGATCAAGCCGAAATTTGATAGAAAACTCAAAAATTTTGATGCAAATCAAACAGATAAAATTATTGGTGTTAATGGTGTTGGTTTTGTGACGATAAAAGAAGAAAAAGATCAGACAGGCAAAGAAAAATTTTTAGTTTGTTTGGATGATAATTTTAATAAAAGTTGGAAAACAACATATGAAGTTACAAAAAATGAGTATGGTTTTAAAGAATTAGAATTTTTAGATTCATCAAATAATTTTATAATTTTTTCTAACCATTATACTAAAGGAGGATATTACAAGCCTGTTAATTCAATTATGACTTTTGACGCGATTACTGGCAAATTAAACTTCGAGTTTTTATTCTCAAAACAAGACAAATATACTCATAAAGTTGTCGATTCTTATATTAACAATGAAGAGTTGACGTTGTTAGGAAATTACTCAAAGAAATCAGATTATGGATTCATAAATGACGAAGAGAATCTAGGTCTTTTCAAAATAATATTAAATCTCAAAACCGGAAAGATATTAGAAGAAAAATTTTTAAATTGGACAGAGTTATCATCTAAAATAGAAATAAATAAATATGGTGAGATAAAAAAAGAAGGTTTTGTTTTTGTTCATGAGCTTCTTCAATTAAGCAATGGCAAAACAATCGCTGTTTGTGAGGCGTTTAAAGGGAGTCCTGTAACAACAAACAATATTTATTTTTTAGAAATTTCCGAAAAATTTTCCTTCAATAAGATTTTGGTTGCTGAAAAATTCAGAAATAAGTTTCCTGGAACTGCAGCACATTCGAGAAGAATTAAAGAGTTTGGGGCATTTGATTATATGGATTTTCAAGATTTAGATGATGATGAGTTTTTATTTTATTTCAGTGACAATGAAAAAAAATCGAAAAACAGAAACCAAAACACTAAATTTGGAATAGTTTCATATAGCAATGAAGAGTTTAATAAAAAACAGTTAAATTTAAAAACAGATATCAGTACTATATTTGCTTATCCTGCCAAAAAGGGATATATAATGTTAATTGAATTTTTTGATGCTAAAAGTAAACCTTCTCAAATCAGACTAGAAAAAGTTAATATGTAGTTAATATTGGTCAAAAAACAGGCGCTAGAGGCTTTGGTGCAGGTAACTTTAAAGCCCTTTTTGAGTCTATTGAACGTGAGCAAGCTTTGCGAGGAACGCTATAAAATGACAAGATTATTAACAATTAACCATATAAACACCGCAAAACAATAATGTTTTTGATAAAAATATGTTAAAGTTGAAATTTAGCTAAGAATAATTCAAAAACATATATACCTTTGCACTCGCAAAACAAGGAGGTAGTTTGCCTTGATTTGTAGTAAATTTTCATAATTTATAGTTTTTGGTTGGTTAATAGCATAAAAACTCAGTCATATTTTTGACTGGGTTTTTTTGTTTTACTATTTTTGGAACAGAATTTGCATTTTCATAAAAAATAAACAATTATGAAATCGCAATTTTTGAAACTTTGTAAAGAACAAACCTAATTTTTAAAAGCGATATCATATGTTGCAGCTAAAAAATAAATTATAAACATATGAAAAAATATATCTTACTTATTGTTCTTTTTGTTTTTACAAATTCATTTGTGCAAAGAGAAAATGCTTTTACTACTGGTGAATGGTTGAGGCTTAGAATTCATTATGGTATGGTTAATGCAGGATACGCTACTCTAGAAATAAAAGATGCCGTAAAAAACAATAGAAAAGTACATCATGTAATTGGAAAAGGATGGACAACTGGTATGACTAAATTCTTTTTTAAAGTAGAAGATAATTACGAAAGTTATTTTGATAAAGAAACTGGCAAACCGTTTCAATTTGTTAGAAAAATTGATGAGGGTGGGTATACTAAAAACCAAGAAGGTTTTTTTAATCAAGATAAAAACCAAGTTGTAGTTAAAGATTACAAAAAGAAAACAGAAAAAACATTTTCCACACCAGAACAAATTCAAGATATTGTATCTTCATTTTATTACTTAAGAAATCATCCTTCAATTGATAAGTTAAAAATTAATGAGTCAATTGCAATTGATATGTTTTTTGATGATGAAACCACAAAGTTTAAGTTAAAATTTTTAGGGCGAGAAGATATTAGTACTAAATTTGGAAAAGTTTCTTGTATGATATTCAGACCCTATGTTCAGGCAGGAAGGGTATTCAAAGAGGAAGAGAGTCTAACTGTTTGGATTTCAGACGATGACAATAAAATTCCAATACGTGTAAAGGCAAGTTTAGCAATAGGTTCTATAAAAGCAGATTTAGATGCGTTTAAAGGGCTAAAAAATTCATTTAAAGTAAAAGTAGATAAATAATGGAAGTAACTCCAAAAATTCAAGAACAATTAAACCAACTTCAGGATAAATTTGAAGCAATTAATCAAAACACATCAACTCATTTAGAAGGTTTACTTTGGGCTAAACCCATAACTTATTGGGATTATATTCAAACTGATGCGCTTTTAAGTCTTCAAACACAAAGAACTACATTGCCAGACGAAATGGTTTTTGTAATGTATCACCAAGTAAACGAATTGTTGTTCAAAATGATTCTTTGGGAAATGGACCAGTTGTGCCATACTGAAAAGCCATCAACAGATTATTTTACTGAAAAATTAGGTAGAATTAGTCGTTATTTTGATATGTTAACAACATCTTTTGATATTATGAAAGATGGAATGGAACCTGAGCAATATCTAAAATTTAGAAATACGCTTACACCAGCAAGTGGTTTTCAATCGGCTCAATACCGTTTAATTGAATTCAGTTCAACTGATTTAATTAACTTAATCGATAATCGTTTTAGAGCGACCATTGATAGAAATACACCTTACGATCACGCATTTGAACATTTATATTGGCAAGCCGCTGGAAAAGACTATCATACAGGTGAAAAATCGTATCTAATTTTAGAATTCGAAAGAAAATACAAAAAAACTTTCCTAGAATTTATGGAAGAATACAACACAATAAATTTGTGGCGAAAGTTTAAACAACTTCCAGAAGCAGACCAAAAAAATCCTGATTTAGTTGCTGCTATGCGTCATTATGATGTAACCGTAAACATTACATGGGTTATGGGTCATTTTAATGCAGCTAAAAAATACATAGAAAGTGTACCAGGAAATCACGAAGCTACAGGCGGAAGTGATTGGAAAAAATACATGTTACCAAAATACCAAAAAAGAATATTCTTTCCAGAGTTATGGACGAAAGAAGAATTAGATAACTGGGGAGAATAATTGCTTATAGCACAAAAAAGAAAACATTGAGATATTTAGTATTTGCCATTTTATTTATTAGTTTTTTCACCGCTTGTAATTCAAAAGAAGATAGTGAGAAAGCCAAAAAAGCGTTAGTTAAAAAAGAACCAATAATTAAAGAATACGGGTTTACTTTTAACGATTATAAAGTGGTGCAAGATACTATTCGTTCAGGGGATACTTTTGGAAAAATTTTAGAAAAATTTCCATTAAAAGATAGTTTACGTATCCATGATGTTACTGAAAAAGTAAAAGATTCTTTCAATGTAAGAAGAATAAAAGCAGGGAAACCTTATATTCTATTTTTAGACAAGAAAAAGCCAAACACCTTACAAGCTTTGGTGTATATTGAAGATAGAATTAATTATACCGTAGTTGATTTTAGAGATTCAATTGTAGTGTCAAATAAACAAAAACCTACCACTTTACGAAGAAGAGTAGTGGCAGCAGAAATAGAAGGTTCTTTATCTGAAACTTTAAGTAATGCTGGAGTTAGTGCTGGTTTAGCGAATAGATTAGCAAATATTTATGCATATACGGTCGATTTCTTTAAAATTCAGAAAGGAGATAAATTTGCAGTTACTATAAACGAACGCTATATAGACGATTCAATATATGTTGGAGTTGAAAGTATTGAAGCTTCTTATTTTGAAAATAAAGGAAAAAAGATATTTGCCTTTCCTTACAAGTTATCTGAGAAGCAGAAGTATGAAGATTATTATGACGAAAATGGGAAGGGTTTAAAAAGCATGTTCTTAAAAGCGCCATTAGATTATTTTAGAATCTCCTCCCGTTTTTCGGGAAGACGTTTTCACCCAGTTCAAATGCGTTTTAAAGCACATAACGGAACAGATTATGCCGCACCTCACGGAACACCAATTAAAACAACAGCATCTGGAGTAGTAGAACGTACAGGATATACTGCGGGTAATGGAAATTTCGTTAAAGTTCGCCATAGTTCAACGTATGCTACCCAATATCTTCACATGTCTAAAATTTCAGTTAGAAACGGGCAACGTGTTTCACAAGGGCAAGTTATTGGAAAAGTTGGAAGTACGGGTTTGGCAACAGGCCCTCATGTTTGTTATCGTTTTTGGAAAAATGGTGTACAGGTAGATCCATTGCGTTTAAAATTACCAAATGCTGAACCCATGAGCAATTCGCACAAGCAAAAATATTTAGCACATATAGCTCCTTTGAAAAAAGAATTAGATAGTATAACCGCAGTAAAATTTAAAGAATAATGGCATTACCAAAAATAAATCCTTCTCAAACAGCTGCTTGGCAAAAAATTCAGGATCATTTTGAAAAAATGAATCAAACATCTATGAAAGATTTGTTTGCTTCTGATTCTGAAAGAGCATCAAAATTTCACATCCAATGGAATGATTTTTTAGTGGATTATTCTAAAAACATTGCCAATCAAGAAACACTAGATTTGTTGCTAGAATTAGCAAATGAAATTCAATTAAAACAAGCCATTTCAAGCTATTTTGAAGGTGATATAATTAATCAAACCGAAAATAGAGCAGTTTTACATACGGCATTACGTGCTAAAGAATCAGCTAAGGTAATGGTTGATGGAGTTAATGTGATGCCTGAAATATATTCGGTAAAAAATAAAATTAAAAACTTTTCTAACGAAGTTATTTCTGGGAATAAAAAAGGTTTTACAGGGAAGTCATTTACAGATATTGTAAACATTGGTATTGGTGGTTCAGATTTAGGTCCAGCGATGATTGTTGAGGCTTTACAATTCTATAAAAATCATTTAAACGTTCACTTTGTATCTAACGTAGATGGTGACCATGTAAATGAAATCATTAAAAAATTAAATCCAGAAACCACTTTATTTGTAGTTGTTTCTAAAACCTTTACTACACAAGAAACGTTATCCAATGCAGAAACAATAAGAAGTTGGTTTTTACAATCAGCAACTCAAGAAGATGTAGCTAAGCATTTTGTGGCGGTTTCAACTAATATTCAAAAAGTAACCGAATTCGGAATCAATCCAGACAACGTTTTCCCGATGTGGGATTGGGTTGGAGGTCGTTTTTCGTTATGGAGTGCCGTAGGTTTATCCGTTAGTTTAGCTGTAGGGTTTGATAATTTTGATAAGTTATTGAAAGGCGCCAATGAAATGGACGAACATTTCAAAAACGAATCATTCGATAAAAATCTCCCAGTAGTTTTAGCTTTATTAAGCATTTGGTACAATAACTTTTTTGGTGCTGAAAGCGAAGCTTTAATTCCATACACGCAATATTTACAAAAGTTAGCTCCCTACTTACAACAAGGTATTATGGAAAGTAACGGGAAAAGTATTGGAAGAGATGGAAAATCTGTAAATTATCAAACAGGTACAATTATTTGGGGCGAACCGGGAACTAATTCCCAACATGCTTTTTTTCAATTAATTCATCAAGGAACAAAATTAATACCAACCGATTTTATCGGGTTTAAAAATTCGTTATACGGAAATAAAGACCATCACGATAAATTAATGTCGAATTTCTTCGCTCAAACCGAAGCCTTATTAATGGGTAAAACGGAAGCTCAAGTAAAAGCTGAATTTGAAAAGCAAGGGATTTCAGGAGAAAAAGCTGATTTTCTATTGCCATTTAAAGTGTTTACAGGAAATAAACCAACCAATACCATTCTTATTAATAAATTAACTCCAGAAACATTAGGGGCATTGGTAGCAATGTATGAACACAAAATTTTTGTTCAAGGAATTATTTGGAACATTTTTAGTTATGATCAATGGGGTGTTGAACTCGGCAAGCAATTAGCCAATTCAATTTTGGATGAAATAGTGTCAAAAGAAGTAAAAACACACGATAGTTCTACTTCATTTTTATTGAAAGCGTACTTAAAATAATAGCTTTAAAAATTCTTTAAAACCTTGTTCTTAACAAGGTTTTTTGTTTTTGTTAACTTTTAATTTTTAAAAAACTAACATATAAATAATTTTGGTTTAGTGAAAAGTATTGTTTTTTAATGTTGAATTAACCCTTACTTCATAAGTAAGGGAGAGATTTGCACATTATAATCAAACAAAAACACAAGATGAAATTTTTTAAAAATGCTTTACTAAGTGGGTTCATGTTACTAACCCTTTCAGTATTCTCTCAATCAAAAGTTGCTGGATCTGTTATTGATGGAGAATTAAATCAGCCATTAGTTGGTGCAAGTGTTGCCATTAAAGGAACAACAAGTGGAACCGTAACTGATTTTGATGGAAAATTTGAAATTTCAACTTCAGAAAAATCTGGAGTCATCGTAATTTCTTATTTAGGATTTGAAACAAAAACGGTTACTTATACAATTACAGGTAATTCAGTGAATATTGGAAGCGTTGTGCTTATGCCTGATGCAAGTCAGTTAGAAGAAGTGGTTGTAGTTGGTAAAGGAATTATTGATGTTGCAAAAGAACGTAAAACACCTATTGCAGTTTCTACAATTAAAGCTGCTGAAATTCAAGAAAAATTAGGGAATCAAGAGTTCCCAGAAATATTAGTAAACACACCTTCAGTTTATGCTACAAAATCAGGAGGTGGTTTTGGTGATTCAAGAGTGAATATTCGTGGATTTGACCAAAGAAATGTAGCCGTGATGATTAATGGTATGCCAGTAAATGACATGGAAAATAGTGCTGTTTTTTGGAGTAATTGGGCAGGTTTGTCAGATGTAACTTCTGCAATGCAAGTACAAAGAGGGTTAGGTTCTTCTAAATTAGCCATTTCTTCTGTTGGAGGAACAATTAATGTAGTTACTAAATCGTCTGATTTAAAACAAGCCGGTAATGTATCAGTTGGTGTTGCAAATGATGATTATTTAAAAACACAAGTTTCGTATTCAACAGGAAAAATGAAAAATGGATTTTCTACATCCATTTTATTAAGTCAAATAATGGGTGACGGTTATGTTGATGGGACAAAATTTGAAGGAGCTAATTATTTTTTAGCTTTTGGTTATGAGTTAAATGATAAGCATGATTTTCAATTCACTTTTACAGGAGCTCCTCAATGGCACAATCAAAGAAGTACAGCTCCAACAATTACACAATATCTTAAATATGGTAGTGCTGGAGAACCAAATATTAGATATAATTCTGATTGGGGTTACTTAAATGGAGAAGAATATAGTTTTAGAACTAATTTTTATCATAAGCCAATTATGTCTTTAAATTGGGATTATAAAATTAATGAAACTACAAAATTATCTACTGTAGTTTATGGTTCTTGGGGACGAGGTGGAGGAAGTAATGGTGCTGGAGCAATTAGAGGGAATAGATTTTTTGCTGATAATTTAAGAAAAGCTGACGGAAGTATTGATATTGATTTAATTCAAGCATATAATTCAGGAGAAACAGTAGTAATTAATGGTGTTCCACAAACAAGAACTCAAGTTGGAGGAGCTTTTCAAAGTTCATCATCAACAAGTAACAATTCAACAAATGGTATTTCTAAAATATCATCAATTAATTCGCACAACTGGTATGGTGGGGTTATTAATTTAAACAAAAAATTATCAGATAAATTAACTTTAGATTTTGGTATTGACGCTAGAACTTATAGAGGTATTCATTATCAAAATTTGGCTGATTTGTTAGGTTCAGATAATTATTTTGACAATACAGATGTTAATAATCCAAATAGAGTATTAAATTATACTT
>JBILST010000194.1:0-4693 GCA_044371865.1 Flavobacterium sp. | reverse complement strand
TACGGATGCATTACCTCTAAAAACAGTTTCACCCAAAGTAGTAAAATTCATCACTATTAAACCACTAGAATTTGTAACACCATTATTCCCTAAAGTTGCACGATTGATATCTTTATCAAATATTTGAACTGCTAAATCGCCATTATAGCCTGACAATAAAACATCATTTTCATCTCTTACTTCACCTGTAATCTTTGTTAAACTTAAAGCTTGTAAAACTGGCAATGGTTGATTTGTTGGAACATCGTTTACTTTTGTTAAAACCACTTTTGGTCTTGGAATTGCCAATTTTAAAGCTGGATCACCAATATAAAAAACGACTCTTCTATTATCAGATCCAGTACTTAGTTTAGTCAATCGTAGTGCTTCAGCAATGGATGGATAATCATTAGAACCAAATGCATATAAATCCTCACTCAATAAATTATTCATCACAAAACCTGTTGTAACTCCAATTTGACGAGTGGTTGCAATTAAACTAATAGCCCCACCATTTTTATTCCAATACATATACTCACCTCCCGTGAAACGATTGGGATCATCAAAACGAGTAAATTCACAAGTTATTGTTATAAAAAGAGGATATCGATAACGATTGGTTAAATTTTGAGCATCTAATTTTTCAAACAATCGTTCCCTTGCGAGCGACTCTTCATTTCCGTGTCCGAAATAATTAAACACTAATGCTCCTAAGGATAATGCATCTAAAAAATCTTTTTTTGCTTCAGGATAACGCTCACCACCTGCTGCTACTTGTTGCAAATAAGAATCCGCATGAATCTTTTTAACATTTACAAATGGTTTTTGAGCCGTTAGTGTATTTGCTAAATTATCTAATCCAAACTGAAGAGTTGCATCGGTAGAATTATCGGCATCATCAGAATAAATCACATAATTATTTCGCCACCTTCCATAAGATTTTTCATCATGATATTCTATTACTTTGTCGACCATTTCTTTAGCTTGACCAATATCTGAAACCAGCATACGACCAACCGCCACATCAATTCCATCCATAGTACCAATTAACATTTGTCCCTCTCCATCATCCATTAATCCAAAAAAATCGTCTGACATGAAAGTAGAATACAATGAAAAATTTGAAGAATTATTTGTCTCAGAAGCTAACGGATTAAAACCATGGAAAATAGGAACAATATTAGTATTATTAAACAATCTATTTTTGTAATCATAAGAAGCATCTCCAAAAAGATTAACGTATTTTACTCTTTTATCGGGAGCAGAAGCATTCCAATACACATATTTTATTAAATTACGAATAGCCGCAATATCCTGTTTTCCTGAAGAAAACTCATGGTAAATTTTTTCAAGCGTAACCACCCTAACCACTAAACCAGAATTACTTCTATGAAAATCAGCCAATCGTTCTGCTTGTGTTGCTAAAAACTCAGGCGTAAAAATTAAATAATCTATATCTTGAAAATTTCCTTGAGCATCTTTAAAAATAGACCCTTTTAAATTTTGATTCACAACAACTGCGCTTGATTCACGAAGAGGTGCAAAAGTGTCTGATAAATCTATAGCAATATATTTTTTTACTGCACCTACATTCACTTTAAAATTAAAATTAGCTCCAGAAGTATTTTCATAGGAAGTTACATTAAACCTATCTGTAACATCCCACACTTGAGAAATACTAGTAGCGTTTGTAATTTTATATTCTCCAACTCCAACATTAGTTTCTTCTAAATCATTATAAAAAAAGAATTGCTTTGAAAAACCAGTTAAATTGCGTTTAACTTTTAATCTTATAAAATCTAAGTAACCATTTGAGCTTGGAACACCACCATTATTATAAGTTAACATAATTGAAAGTGCTGAAGATGTTGCGTTAAAAACCGTATTTAAAGCAGATTCATAGCCCTCAACTCCGGTTCCAGATGTTAATTGAGGAAAAACTAATGTTCCTAAATCAACGGAATTGGCTTTTATGTTAAATGAAGAGGTGCCAAATGACTTTGATGCAGTATTAACTTTAATTTGAACAGGAACAGTTATATCAATATTTGGAATAGAAAAATCGAAATTTTGCAATTCATCAATATTAAATTGTTCGCCAAACCATCTTCTACCAACTTTACCAGGGTTTACTAGATCTTTTTCATAATATAACACATCATCAAACTGTGTAAAAGAAACAGATGGTGTGTTTATTGGTTGAATTGCTGGTTCAATTCTTTTACCAGAAGTACCTCCTCCTGAAGTTATATAATAATAGGACTTATCTGCAAAAAGATTTACGCTGGTTAAACTTTCGGCATTCCAAGTATCCACACCTTCTGCATAAAACAAAATATAATCGCTATTATCAAAAACACCATCTTCTTGACCAATAAACTGAATAGCATTTTCGACCAAATCATCTGGATAAGGAATTGAATTATTTAGTGGAAGCATTCGTCCACCATTGCCATAGATTTTAATATTTCTTGGATCAACATTTGTATTAAAACCTAAACTTTGTAAAAAAGATTTAGTGATTTTATAAACTCCAGACTTTTCAACATAAAAGCGATGCCAATTGCCTGTAGCTAAAACCGAATTAGAAACCGCTTGAACTACATTTTGATTTAGATTTCTGTTTAAAACACTGTTTTGAAAAGAATAGGAAAAGGAAACGACTTTTTTATAATCATTCCCTACTTTAATAATAGGACTTAAAATTAAAAGCCCTTTGTAATCCTCTCGAGCACGAACAACCTCTAATGTTGCTAGCACTTTGTTTGGGATAACCGATAAATCTAAATCATGAAGATCAGCTACATTAATAGATTGATACACAACATTAGAAACAACCAAACTCGAAGCATCTGTAAGTGCGGTAACAGGAACAATTTTTCTGAATTGAATTTTTCGTAATGAGATATCAATATTGAAAAAATCATAATCAAATTGAGGCACCTTAATAGAAGAATCACCTATACTATAGTCAACAGTAGTATACCAATTAATAGAAATATTTTCTGTTTGCTGACCAAAAGTAAACAGGGAAAAGAGTAACAAAAATAATAAGACAGTCTTTTTCATTAACTTTAAAACGTATTTAAGACATATATATTACAAAGAGAGAAAAATAATTTATTTTAATCTAATTTTTTACAATAAAACTTAATATAAAACGTTGTTAGAGAAAAGAATTTAACATAACATTAATTTTTTTTTACAAAAAACTAAAAACATGTTGCATTTTAATTCATTATTATTATCTTGCGACACGAAATTTATTACCTACTAAAGTATGAAAATTAAGAAAATTATGGCTTTAAAAGTGCTAGTAGTATTAGCGCTAACATTAGGCTTTACAGGTTGTAGTAAGAAAGGAAGCACTAAAGGTGGATCTACAGCTACAGGATGGAAAATCAATGACAAAAAAGGTGGATTCCAGTTTAACGACAAGTTTAAACAACAAGAAACGCCTCCAGGGATGATTTCTATTGAAGGTGGAACGTTTACGATGGGTAAAGTTCAAGACGATGTTATGCACGATTGGAATAACTCTCCAAACCAACAACACGTTCAATCTTTCTTTATGGATGAAACAGAAGTAACTAACAAAATGTACTCTGAGTACTTGTTTTGGGTAAAAACTGTTTTCCCTCCAACAGAAGAAAACTACAAACATATTTATAATGGAGCTATTCCTGATACTTTAGTATGGAGAAATCGCTTAGGTTATAATGAAACCATGACTAACAACTACTTAAGACACCCAGCATATGCTGATTACCCAGTAGTAGGAGTTAATTGGATTCAAGCTGTAGAATTTAGCAAATGGAGAACAGACCGTGTAAACGAGAATATCTTAGAGCGCGAAGGATACCTTAAAAAAGATAATAAAATTAAATTAGGTTCTGATGTAACTGCTGAAAATTCTTTTAGTACAGAAACTTATATCAATACTCCATCAAAAGCATTTGGTGGTAACGAAGAAGTTGTATTGAAAAAAGAAATGGGCGGTGGAAGAAGACCTGCTGCTGATACTGCTAAAAATGTATACGCTCAAAGAAGTTCTGGTTTAATTTTACCAGAATACAGACTTCCTACAGAAGCTGAGTGGGAATATGCTGCAGTAGCTTTAGTTGGTAACAGAGAATACAACATTTACAAAGGACAAAAGAAATATCCTTGGAGTGGTCAATACACTCGTTCATCTAAAAGACAATATAGAGGTGACCAATTAGCCAACTTTAAACAAGGTAAAGGAGATTACGGTGGAATTGCCGGATGGTCTGATGATAATGCAGATATTACAAATAAAGTAAAATCATATCCGCCAAATGATTTTGGTTTGTATGATATGGCAGGAAATGTTGCAGAATGGGTTGCTGATGTTTACCGTCCAATTGTTGATGATGAAGCAAATGACTTCAATTACTTTAGAGGTAACGAATTCATGAAAAATAAGATCGGTACTGACGGTAAAGTTGAATTAATTACTCCAGAAACTCAAAAGTTTGATACTTTATCAAACGGTAAATTAATTGCTAGAAATTTTTCCGGTCAAATTGCTCAAGTTCCTGTTGATGATAAAGAAACTTATTTAAGACAAAATTTTGATAAGAGTAATCTTAAAAACTATAGAGATGGTGACAAACAATCATCTAGATATTTTGATTTTGGTTCTTCAGAAGAAGGTGACGGAAAATTAAGAGAAGATCAAAAAATGTATGAT
>JBILST010000193.1:0-4704 GCA_044371865.1 Flavobacterium sp. | reverse complement strand
AAAATTGTGTATTGCTCAAAACCACCCTGACTTTCCTTAACAAATTCCACCACAAAACGAATCGACCAAAGTAGGATTAAAAACAATCCAAATAAGTAACCCGCTTTGTTTCTAGCTTCGGTTTTCCAATATAAAAACATTAGAATTGCAAATACAAAAACATAACAAATAGCTTCATATAATTGCGCTGGGTGTTTTGGTGTTACAGCTGTTAAATATTCTGCAAATTGAGGGTTTGTAGCAATCGCTTGGTAAGCTTCATTTTTATCTCCTATTTGGGTTAATTGCATGGCTTCATTTGGACTGTATTTGTCTCTTAAGAATTTAATTCCGAAAGCAGAACTAGTTTCTGTTCCAACGATTTCAGAATTCATGAAATTCCCTAAACGAATAAAAATCGCACCTAAAGAAACCGGAATTACAATTCGGTCTAAAATCCATAAAAACGAACGTTTAATCACTCTTCTTTGAATGTAAAACATGGTGATGATGATGCCAATTGCAGCTCCATGACTCGCTAATCCTGCAAAACCTGTGAAATGTAAAGTTGGTTTAGTGCTAATGGGTAATAAAATACTCAAAGGGTCTTGGTGAAACAATTCAGATTGATAAAACAATACATGCCCTAATCTTGCGCCAAGCATTGTAGCCACTAAGGTGTAAATAAATAATTTATCTAATGATTCCACCGATTCGTTTTCTCTCATAAAAATTGGCTTCATCACATACCAACCTAATCCAAAGGCTAAGACCCAAGAAAGGCTGTAAAAACGTAATAAGAAAAACCCTAAATCAAATCCTTCTGCAGGATTCCAAACCATATTGAGTGCGTGAATCATAATTTTTGTATCTGATTAAAGCGTAAAAATAAATATTATTATTGGGAAACATGTTAAAATTCCGATAAGAAATTTTTCAATACAATGTCAATCCCGAAGCTTCGGGACAAAAATCAACGTCAAACCTGAAACTTGAAACAAATAATTAGGAACACAGATTGAAGAAATTTAAATAATTTTAAAAATCAAATTAGTGAAACGCTCTGTGTAACTCTACTCAACACATACAGAATCAATAAAACTCGGTGTACCTCTGTGTAATTTTAACGCAAAGTTGTAAAGTTTTTTCGCAAAGTTCGCTATGTGTTTTGTTTAAAAGAAGTAAAACGCTCTGTGTATCTCTATTCAACGCAATCAATATCAAATAAACTCCGTGTATCTCTGTGTAAAAAAATCAAGGAACCGGATCATAACCACTTCGTCCCCAAGGATGACAACTAAAAATGCGTTTCAATGCTAACCAACCACCTTTAAAAACGCCATGTTTCTGCAATGCTTGAATGGTATAACTAGAACATGTTGGTTCAAAACGGCAAGTAGCGGGTGTGAAAGGGGAGATGCCAACCTGATAAAATCGCACCAATAAAACAAACGGATAAATCACCCATTGTTTCAGTGTTTTTGGATATTTCGATTGGTGTTGGCTACACATGATTGGTTAATTAATCGAACTACTATGTCTGTCAAGCTGAACTCGTTTCAGCTTCTGAAAAAGTTTTCTAAAGATAAAAGAGATTCTGAATCGAGTTCAGAATGACAACGATAACTTATGCTTAAAAACTAAAACTAGTTCCTTCTTTTCCGTCTTTTAATTGAATGCCTAAAGCTAATAATTGATCGCGAATTTGGTCCGATAAAGCAAAGTTTTTGTTTGCTCTAGCTTCGTTTCGCATCCCAATTAACATTTCAACAACGCCACTTAATTTTTCAGTAGTATTTGAATTTCCTGAAGTAGCTTCGTTTCTAATTCCTAATACATCAAATAAGAAACTTGAAATCGTATTTTGTAATAACTGAATATCTTCCGCAGTTAGCGATTCTTTTCCGTCATTTACCAAATTAATAAAACGAGCACCTTCAAATAATTGTGCAATTAAAATCGGGGTATTAAAATCGTCGTTCATTGCATCATAACAACTTTGTGTCCAAGCAGCAATATCTAAAGTAGAAGAGTTGCTTACTTTCAACACCGGAATTAATTTGTACGATTCCATCAAACGAGTATAACCTTTTTCGCTAGCTAACATCGCATCGTTAGAAATATCTAAAACACTTCTATAATGTGCTTGTAAGAAACAAAAACGAACAATATTCGGTTGGAACGATTTTTCAAAAAACGTATTTTCACCCGTAACCAATTCCATTGGAAGAATATAATTTCCAGTCGATTTACTCATGCGCAAACCGTTCATGGTTAACATATTGGTATGCATCCAAAAATTCACTGGCGAATGACCATTACAAGCTTTTCCTTGCGCTACTTCACACTCATGATGTGGGAATTTCAAATCCATTCCACCACCGTGAATATCGAATGTTTCGCCTAAGTATTTTGTACTCATAGCAGTACATTCTAAATGCCAACCTGGAAAACCTTCACCCCAAGGTGAGTTCCAACGCATAATGTGTGCTGGAGAAGCGTTTTTCCAAAGGGCAAAATCTTGCGGATTTTTCTTTTCGCTTTGTCCGTCTAAATCACGGGTGTTGGCAAAAAGTTCTTCTATGTTACGGTTACTTAATTCACCGTAATTCATCCCTTTTTGGTTGTAAGCAAACACATCAAAATAAACTGAACCATTGCTTTCGTATGCAAAACCAGTATCAATTAATTTTTGAGTCAACTCAATTTGCTCTAAAATATGTCCCGTTGCTGTTGGTTCAATCGTAGGCGGAAGAAAATTAAAGGTATCCAAAACCTTGTGAAAATCCACCGTATATTTCTGTACGATTTCCATAGGTTCTAATTTCTCCAAGCGCGATTGTTTCACAAAACGGTCGTTATCTACATCTCCATCATCGGTTAAATGTCCGGCATCGGTAATGTTTCTAACGTATCTAACTTTATAATCTAAATGTAATAAATATCTAAAAATCACATCAAAACTCATAAAAGTACGAACGTTTCCTAAATGCACATTGCTGTAAACCGTAGGGCCGCAAACATACATGCCAATAGTTCCTTCATGAATAGGAGTAAAGGTTTCTTTTTCGCCCGAAAGCGTGTTGTATATTTTTAACGTTTGATTTTTATGTACTTCCATTTTTGATGTTTTTTTTGAAGCTATTCCTGCTATTCATTACAAGTCCTCACAAAAAAATCTGTTTTTCTAAATTTTAAAAAGTGCTTCTTAGGTCGCATTTTTAAAACAACAAAAACTATATTTTTATTGCTCCGGGCTTTTCATTACTATCAGGGCTATTTTAGTTTCAAGTTTCAGGTTTCAAGTTTCAGGTTTTACCGATTTTGTCATTCCGAGCTTACAAGGAATCTCCTAACCCTAGGCAACCGCTATACAAAGTTTAGCAAAAACTCCCAACTCCCATCTTCCAACTCCCTACTTAAAACTGAGTATCTAATTTAATATAATCTAAAAATTCTCTACGAACTTTATCTTCTTTGAATTTTCCGCCGTATTCTGCTGTAACTGTGCTACTTTCAATATCACGAATTCCTCTCGAATTTACGCACAAGTGTTTCGCGTCAATAACGCAGGCTACATCGTCAGTGCCTAACACTTTTTGTAATTCTTGAACTACCTGAATAGTTAAACGTTCTTGTACTTGAGGTCTTTTTGCAAAATAATCAACTATACGATTCATTTTTGATAACCCAACTACAGTTCCATTAGAAATATAAGCTACATGAGCACGACCCACAATTGGTAATAAGTGGTGTTCGCAAGTTGAATAAACTACAATGTTTTTTTCAACTAACATTTCGCCATACTTATATTTATTATCAAATGTTGAAGAACTTGGTTTTTTATTTGGGTTTAAGCCTCCAAATATTTCTTTTACAAACATTTTAGCCACACGATTAGGTGTTCCTTTTAAACTATCGTCGGTTAGATCTAGACCAAGTGTGTTTAAGATGTTTTCAACATCTTTTTTTATCAATTCAATTTTTTCTTCGTCAGAAATAGTAAAAGCATCCTCGCGCATAGGTGTTTGAGCGCTAGTTGCAATATGGTTATTTCCTATTTCGTCCTGAAAATCCTCGTTTTGTGTCATTTTAGCAATTATTTTTAATAGCAATTTAAAAAGTTTTGCAAAGATAAATAATAAACTTTAAAAAATATTTTTAAATGTTAATTATTGAAAAAATATTAAATAAGATTAAAAAATTGTTAAATTTGTAATTCAGTTAACTAAATTATCAAACTATAAAAATGAAAAAATTACTACTCTTAGGTTTTATTCTTTTTTTTAAATTAGGATACTCTCAAGCTAAATTGAATCCTAATTCTCTGATTTTAAAGGGGATTAAACTTGAAAAAATTAATGATGCTAAATTTGATTACATTACAAATGCAAAAATTTTATGGGATTTCTCTTCGTTAGATTTACAAAGAAATCAGGTTTCAATAGAAGTAATTACAATTTATGATTGCTTTAATGGAACAAATGCTTCAGATTTTAAATCCCAATTTACGATATTAAATAAAGATAATTTTTCTGTAAAAGGTAGTCATAAGCTAATACATTTAGAATTAATGGCTAAATGCTTTAAGTGGCGTGTAGTGGTTAAAGGGAAAAACGGTGAGCAAGCTTCGGATTGGTCTTATTTTTCATTTATATAAATTAGTTTGAGATGAAGAAGATATTACTATTGTTTTTTTTGTTTAGCGTAAGTTTTACTTTTGGA